>JBNMJP010000001.1:0-41543 GCA_050873905.1 Jutongia sp.
GCCACAAAAGATACTTGGACAGATGCAATGTTTCTGGTGCATATTCGGTGCAAGCAGGCAGTCTTTTCACATGAAACAGCACTTTTTTTTCATGACCTTACAGATAGGGAACCGATAGAGTATGAAATTACGGTAAAGACCGGATACAATCCTTCCAAGTTAAAGGAGGATGGAATTAAGGTATATACAGTAAAAAAAGAACTGCATGCAGAGGGGATTATTATGATGCAAACGTCATTTGGGCATTTTGTTCCTGTTTATAATATGGAGAGAACTATCTGCGACATTGTAAGAAATCGTAATAATACGGAAATGCAGACTTTCCAAAGTGCGTTAAAACAATATGTAAGACGGAAGGACAAGAATCTGCGGTTACTCATGCAGTATGCAGCAAAATTTCATGTAGAAAAGATCCTAAAACAATATTTGGAGGTGCTGCTATGATAAAATCAGCGACGCAGTTAAAGGATTTGATTCGGAATTTGTCAAGGAAGAAATCAGCCGACGCACAGATTTTGATGAGAAATTATATGATGGAGCGTTTCTTAGAGAGGATTTCTATTTCACAATATTAGGATAAATTTATTTTAAAGGGTGGTATGTTGGTAGCTGCAATGGTGGGACTGGATGCTCGTGCTACGATGGATATGGACGCCACAATTAAAGGCGTAGATGTAAATTTGGAAGAGGTAGAAAACATTATTGCAGATATTGTGTCTGTTCCGTTGGAGGATGGTGTGACATTTCGTATCAAGCAGGTTTCTGAGATTATGGATGAGGCAGAATATCCGGGTGTGAGGGTTAGTATGGAAACAGAGTTTGATGGAGTCAGAACACCATTAAAAATTGATATTTCTACAGGGGATGTTATTACACCCAAGGAGATGCAGAAAAAATATTTGAGGAAGTGCAGGAAGATTCTGGAATGGAGAAACTTTGGAAGGTATATCAGAAAAAGTTCTCCTATGCGGCAGATATATCTTGGAAAATGGTTATGGAATCAGTACGGAAACTTTATTGCATGAGTAAAAAATAAGAAAAAACTAGATCTGGCATTCTGTTTTTTGTCATTCACCAGGAAGCATGATTGCATCGCCACAGGGATAGTGTTAAAATGCATAGAAATAAATTGAAAAGAAGAATATAATCATGACAACATTACAGGCATACGACATTCTGGCAATATCACAGGATGCAGACTTTAAGGAAATCAAAAAACAATATCGACAGTTGATGCACCGGGTTCACCCTGACTCCGGTGCATTTGATGTGGAGGAATATCCGTATACCGCGCAGGAAATCAATGAGGCATACGAGACACTTCGTCAGGCAGACCGGGAGACTGATGCACAACAGAAACGAAGTTCACAGGATTGGGATTCATCGGAAGGAAAAAAGAAGTCCCGAACAGCTTTTCAAACCGCATGGCATACAAAATATGGACAAGATTCATGGAATGCAGAGATGGGCTGGGATGCCCCGGAAAATCCAGGGGCTTATACCAAGCGAAAGATTTTTCATAAAGTTGAAGATATGGATGGAACCATGATCGGTGTTGTGTCGATTGCAGAGGGGAAATATCTGTGGAAGCCAGAGGAGGATTTTTCGTTATTCTTAAAAAGCATTCTGGAGTGCAGTGAACGTCTGCTGGCAGAGATCGATGAAAGAAATGGGATGAGCCGGCAGGCGGAAATACGTCTTCGATTTCAGGCGGAGCTTGCTTATCTGCTAGCGCAGCAGTTTATTGACGGGGCAGAAAGTATGGAGGAATTGCTGACACCGGTAGAGACAGGGAAAGAGGCTGAGACCTACTACATTCCGGCAATGCTTGAGGCTGGAGGGACGACTGCGGGACTGCGGGCCGGAATGATATTATATCCGGCGGGGGTACGGGCGCATCGTCTTTATTTGAAAACAAAGGCAGGAAAAGAGGCAGGATACCTGTCTTTTCGGGATGACAGACTGTATCATATTGTGATTCCTTTGCTGGAACAGAAACGTGCTCAGGTTAAGATTGAAGTGTCCCGAAAACAGGACAGAAAAAATACGAGCGGAAGAAGCAAATACAAAAATATTGATTTCTGGATGCGGATTCCAAAGGAGACCACGGGCACATTTCCGGAGAGTATTGAACTAAAGATTGAGAATCTGTTGAAACAATATGAGAGCAGATAAAACAAAATAGGTTGAAGATATGGAACGAAAAATGCGTTTAAATTAATATTAAAGGTGAGGAGAAAGGAAAATATGAACCAATTTCAAATAGAAAATGGAAGACCGGAAAACGGGACAGGACGAACGGATATAGAGCTTCGTGTGTACGATTTTCTGGACCGGTTAGGAATAGAGTATGAGCGCATCGATCATGAGGCTGTAGAGACGATGGAAGCCTGCAGAGAAATCGATCAGGCACTTGCACCGGCAGTTGTCTGCAAAAATCTTTTTCTGACAAATTCCAAAGAGGATCATTATTATCTGCTGATGATGCTGGGAGATAAGAAATTCAGGTCCTCTGAGGTGGCGGGACAGATTGGAAGCACCAGATTATCCTTTGCCTCAGCAGAAAGGATGAAGGAGTATCTGGATATCAGACCAGGTTCCGTAAGTGTTATGGGATTGATGAATGATATAGAACACCGGGTGAAGCTTTTGGTGGATGAAGATCTGCTGGCACATGAGTTGTTAGGATGTCATCCCTGTGTAAATACATCCAGCCTGCGGATGAAGACCGAAGATGTATTAAAAAGATTTGTGCCGGCAACAGGGCATGATTATATTGCGGTTCATGTTGGAAAAGCTGCGAATTTGTGATATACTCAACTTTAAAGAAACAGAGATCATACGTCCGGCACACAGACAGTCTCTGTAAAAATACGAGGAACGTGTGCAGAAATGAGGATGAAAATGGATATTGTATGTTTGGACTTAGAGGGAGTACTTGTACCGGAGATCTGGATTGCATTTGCAGAGGCAAGTGGGATTCCTGAGTTAAAGAGGACCACAAGAGACGAGCCGGATTATGATAAGCTTATGACCTGGCGTCTGGGTATTCTCAAGGAACATGGTCTGGGACTCAAGGAGATTCAGGACACGATCGCTACGATCGATCCGATTCCGGGAGCAAAGGAGTTTTTGGATGAGCTTCGTTCCATTACACAGGTAATCATTATCAGTGATACATTTACACAGTTTGCAAGCCCTCTGATGAAGAAGCTGGGCTGGCCAACGATCTTCTGTAATTCTCTGGAGGTTGCACCGGACGGTGAGATCACAGGCTTTAAGATGCGCTGTGAGAAGTCAAAGTACACCACCGTTAAGGCGCTGCAGTCTATTGGCTATGATACCATTGCCAGTGGTGACAGCCACAACGATCTTGGCATGATCGAGGCAAGTAAAGCGGGCTTCTTATTCAAGAGTACCGATCAGATCAAGGCAGATCATCCGGAGCTGCCGGCATATGAGACGTATGACGAGCTTCTGGCAGCGATCAAAAAGGTGCTGGGATAATTTATATCCAAAGCAAGGGCGGATATGGAGATTGTCCATATTGCCTTAAAAAAATTGATAGAATTAGAAATCTGTTTATCATTTTGTGTTATGTACTTATTCATAGCATGAGCTTTTGGTTTTTGGATTTTGTGTGGTTAATTAAACCAAAACCATTGGTCTCATGCTATTTTTATGTCACTTATTATTGAAAAGAAAATATTGTCATTATTTTATATGTTTGTCCGTTATATGTTCCAACACTCCAATGCTTTCAATAAAATCTTTCATATACATAGGTTCTTTGTTAAGGGCATGTACTTCGGCAATATCAAGGTATGCGGTAACAATCTTATTAAGAGCGTCAAGTTCCTGCTCGGTAAGATAATTTTTTGCAACTTCTACATCCGAATGATGAATTTCATCATGTGCCTATGAGGTGAGTCCCATATTTTCTTTTTCAGCATCTGCCCGTTCAAAAATAACTTCTGCGGCGGTATGTTTGTGAGCAGCCCAGTGCATTTTATTCTGTACTTGCTTAAAGAAGAGTACAGAGCTTTCTACACGAGGATCATAGTCTATGCTGGTTGCGTAGATTTCTAATACTTTTCGCCAGAAAACCTTTTCGGAGGAGCGGATATCTCTAATACGGGCAAGTAATTCATCAAAGTAATTTCCACCCCCTAATCGTTTGAGCCGGTCATCATCTAGGGCAAATCCTTTTTTTCATATATTCTTTTAAAATCCCCATAGAGAGAATATGGACTATGACGGTTACGATATCTGCTTTGACCATGTGGGCTTTTCTTATGAGGACGGAGAACGTCAGCGTATCTCCATTGCCAGGGCATTTCACACCGTATGAGAACAGTGGATGGCGTAGACAAGATCGTTGTCCTCGGAGACGGTGTTGTGGCAGAGAGCGGTACGCCAAAGGAATTAAAGGAGGCAGACGGTATTTACCGTCATATGGTGGAGCTGCAGCTTCAAACGGAGCAGTGGAAATACTAGCAATAACTTTATATTTCTCTATGTTCCAAACATTCAAAATAGTGTATAATAGGGCATGATTGATTACCTTTGGAGAGGAAGTGGGCATATGAGATATGATGTAATTATTATTGGGGCAGGTCCGGGAGGTATTTTTGCGGCATATGAGCTGATGAAAAAGAAGCCGGACTGTAAAATAGCAGTATTTGAGGAAGGTTATCCTCTGGAAAAGAGAAAATGTCCGATCGACGGCAAGAAGATCAAAAGCTGTGTCGGCTGTAAACGCTGCTCGATCATGTGTGGTTTTGGCGGAGCCGGTGCATTTTCCGATGGAAAATATAATATCACCAATGATTTCGGTGGCACCCTGTTTGAATATATCGGTAAAGAGAAAGCAGTGGAGCTGATGAAATATGTGGATGAGATCAACATGGCAAACGGTGGCGAAGGAACGCAGCTTTACTCTACGGCAGGGACAAAGTTCAAAAAGCTCTGTCTGCAGAATAAGCTGAATCTGCTGGATGCATCCGTACGTCATCTGGGGACAGATATTAACTATATTGTGCTGGGCAATCTTTACGATCAGATGAAGGATCATGTGGAGTTTTACTTTGACACGCCGGTGGAAACCATTGAGATCGTCGAAAACGGATACCGCATTGTCTGTGAAAACAGTGAAACCTGCGAGTGTGATAAATGTATTGTTTCAGTAGGACGAAGCGGTAGCAAATGGATGGAAAAGGTCTGCAGAGAGCTTGAGATCCCAACCAGCTCCAACCGTGTAGATATTGGTGTGCGTGTGGAGCTTCCGGCTGTTATCTTCTCCCATCTGACGGATGAGCTGTATGAGAGCAAGATCGTCTACCGCACCGAGAAGTTTGAGGACCGTGTCCGCACCTTCTGTATGAATCCAAACGGCATCGTGGTGAATGAAAATACCAACGGCATCATTACGGTGAATGGCCACAGCTATGAAGGGGACGAAAAGAAAACGGAGAACACCAACTTTGCCCTTCTGGTGGCGAAGCATTTTTCCGAGCCATTTAAGGACAGCAATGGGTATGGCGAAAGTATTGCAAGGCTTTCCAATATGCTGGGAGGCGGCGTGATCGTACAGCGTTTAGGGGATCTGGTGCGTGGAAGACGAAGCACGGAGAAGCGTATTCATGAGAATCTTGTCACACCGACATTGTCAGCAACACCGGGAGATTTAAGTCTGGTACTTCCAAAACGTATCATGGACGGAATCATCGAGATGATCTATGCACTGGATAAGGTGGCTCCGGGTACTGCTAATGACGACACGCTGCTTTATGGTGTGGAGGTGAAGTTCTATAACATGGAGGTTGCACTGGATCACAATCTGGAAAGCTGTCACAAGGGACTTTATGTGATCGGAGATGGCAGCGGCGTAACCCATTCTTTGTCCCATGCATCTGCCAGTGGCGTGTATGTGGCAAGACATATTATCAGTGAGGATGAACAATGACATTAAAACACATTAAGATATTTGTGGCGGTTTATCAGGAGGAGAGTATTACCAGGGCGGCAGAAAAGCTTCATATGACCCAGCCGGCGACCAGTCTTGCCATACGGGAGCTGGAGGAATATTATCATACCAAGCTGTTTGAACGGAGCGGCCGCGGGATCCGGGTGACATCCGCCGGAAGCCAGCTGTACCCAAGTGCAGTGCGGTTATTGTCCCTGTATGATGAGATGGATGCGGAAATGAAAAACTGGGACACCTCCGGCAGACTCCGGGTTGGTTCCAGTATCAGTATCGGCTCCTGCATTCTGCCACAGCTGATCAGCCGTTTTTCGAAGGAATATCCGGAATTGGATCTGTACGTAAAAGTGGACAGTTCTGATGTGATCGAGCAGAATGTACTGGAAAATCATCTGGATTTTGCTTTGATCGAGGGATCCGTTCATTCCGAAAAGCTCAAATCAACCGTGTTTCTTGATGATGAGCTTGTACCGGTATGCAGCCGTTTTCATCCGCTGGCAGGGGCGGAAAATGTGGAACTGGACAGCTTAAAGGACGAGCATTTTCTCATGAGAGAGCCCCACAGTGGTACCCGTCAGCTTGCGGATTCCAGCTTTGCATTGAAAAATTTCCAGATCAGACCCACATGGGAGAGCACCAGTACGGCGGCACTGATCAATGCAGTGTCTATTGGACTGGGGATCTCCATTCTGCCAAAACGTATGCTGGAGAAGCAGCTTCGGATGCATCAGATCGGGTCTTTTACGATCCGTGACATGGATCTGAAGCGTCATTACTCGCTGATCTATCATGAGAATAAATTTGTTTCTCCCACCATGGAGCGTTTTTTTGAAATGCTGACAGAGCTGCGTAATGATTAAAAGAGTATACGGAAGACCGGTTGGGCGGTCCGAAGCCTGCAGGCAGCAGAAAGGAATGCAGATTATTATGAAAAAATTATATTTTACGAGACATGGACAGACTTTCTGGAATGTAGAAAATAAAATATGTGGTGCCACGGATATTGCATTGACGGAGCTTGGACACCGGCAGGCGGTGGCCGCCGGTCAAATGATCCGGGAGGCTGGCTATGAGATTGATGAAATTCTCTATTCGCCCCTGATCCGTGCGGCGGAGACGGCGCGTCATATCAGTGAGGAGACTGGGATCCCTATGCGGATGGAGCCAAGATTAAAGGAACAGAACTTTGGACGGTTTGAGGGAACCCCGCGCAATGGTGAGGAGTTTCGCGAGGCAAAAGCCTGCTTTGTCAATCATTTTGGCACAGGGGAGTCCATGCTGCAGATGGCACAGAGGATCTATAATCTGATCGATGATCTGAAAAACGATCCGTCCGGCAAAACATATCTGCTGGTGGCACATAACGGCATTGCCCGTATCGTGCAGTCTTATTTTCATGAGATGACCAATGAGGAGTTTGCGGCGTTCGGAATTGATAATTGTACGCTGCTGGAATTTGATCTGTAATGGATAGGATATGTATGGAAATATTCAGAGGTTAAGGCGGCAGATATAGTAAATTAAAGGGATAGGATTATGGAACAGGATATGACAATATATACCATCATGCGCATTGATGAGGCGGATTTTGGATGCGAGGGCAGACCGGAAGGATATATTCCTATGGTGACCGTGTATCTGGAGGACGAATATGGCAGGGAAGAGGTCATTGAAATGGAGGATGCACAGATGTATCACCGGGCATTGGACGAGGGCTCACAGGTGGTGATCGGCGGAGACGGAACCCTCTACAGCCTGGAGGCAGCCGGACGGCAGGCTGATATCATACCGGTGGAGGAGACGGCAGATACCGATCAGCAGGATCAGTGGCTGGAGGGATATATGGATGCCGTGGAGGAACTGGAAGAAGATTTATAAAAGCTTTATTTAAAAAATTAATAGAAACGAGGAGATACTATGTTTTACGTACCGGATGGAACAGAAAAATGTGGATATTATGAGTGTAAAAGCTGTGGAAGCCGTTTCCTTGATATCAAGATCGGTCCCAGTATTGTGTGTCCTTACTGTGGGGAGGAGCCGGACATGGAAATCGGCCCGGATGAGGAGATGCCTGTGATCACAGAAGATGCAAAGCTGGTGCAGATGCTTCAGGGTGAGGAGGAAGTGGCAAAGTATGACCAGCTTTTAAGCCTTGCCGTTACCGGGGGCGATTATAACTGGATATAGTATCTGACAGGAGAAAATGATATACGAAAAGTATCTGAATGAAAAATTAGTTCAGGTACTTTTTTGACACCATTGTAGTGTCATACACGGCAAATATCCCAAATCTGCCGTGTACAAAACGGGATTTTCTGGAATCATATTGTTTGATTCCCTTTTCCCTGTTATACTGGCAAAAATCAAAGGATAACGGGAGGGGTTTGCTGAAAAGCCGGTGTTGATTTGCAGGATGGATGATGATATAATAAAATCCCAAGAGGCTCATTATATGAGCGGAAATCGTGCGCAGATATATGATATGATCAACACGAAGCCGAGCCCTTACCTGTTTTTACAGAAATTCTGCGACAAGCAGGGAAAGAGATGCATTTGAAGATGCAAAGTTTCCGGAATTAAGCAAAGTGGTACAATATTTCAAAGAAACGGAAGGGGGTTTTGGAGAAATGTGCAAAACGGTAGAGGATTATGCGAAAAAATATGCCAAAGATTATGCGAAAGAGCGTGAAAAAATAGTACGGGAAGAAGGTCGTTCAGAAGGCTTGGCAGAAGGACGATCAGAGGAAAGAAAGAATGCGATACGAAAAATGCTCGAAAGCGGATTATCGCGGGAAATGATTCTTTCCATGGATTACTCCGAAACCGAGCTGGAAGCCGTCGAGCAGGAATTGTTTGCGCAGGTGTAAGATGGATTAAGGAGGTAGCAAAATGGCGAATGTACAGAATCAGGATTTTTCTCTGCTCTCGCAGTCAGAGATTGATACATTGATCGACTTTATCAATGACAAGAGGGAAGGCATTGACAGCTCTGTTCTCAATCAGGAGAGCATTGACAAGCTGTTAGAGATGCTCCGGTTTAATGATGGAAGAGCCAAGAAAGACGAAATCCTGCATATGGGTGAGGTAGAAGGAACTCTTGCAGATCTCATTACAGTACGTCACGGAGACGATATCTGTGCTCTGGAGTATTCTGTGGATGAGATCAATGATTTTGTTCGTCTTGAGGTGGTTAATACTGTGACGAAGGAGCGTATGGCAATTACTCCGGAGATGTTCAACGAGGGTGACGGAGAGCTTTGGGGACATTGTGTTGCGCCGTTGGTGCTTCACCGTATGGCAAGGGCATTGAAGGTAAAATACACCACAGAGACTTACGAGAATCTGTGTAAACGGTATGCAAAGTATATCTATGGGGATGAGACCAGAAAGCTTCCGTTCCTGTTTATGCCGGGCAATCGGGAGAATATTGGCAACATCCTGTAAGCGCAGAAATAGTAGGAATATGACAGATCTGGATCACAGGTTTTGTGATCCGGATCTTTTTTTGAATTTCGCTTTCTGAGTCCGCTTTCACTGTCTTTTTACTCAGAATCCTCAGGTTTTGCTGGATGCGTCTTTTGGATCCGGGAGGAAAGCATTCCGCCGATCCGGCCATTTTCCCGGCTTGTCAGGGATTTCCAGCCGGAGGCAACGATCTTGTCAAAATATCCCAGCTCGTTTGCAATTTCCCATTTGGTCTGCTCTTCGACGGGCAGTTTGTGTACGTCTTCCATTGTCTTAATTTCCTGTTTTTCTTTTTTGGTCATTTTATGTGGCTCCTTTCTGGTTTTATGGCTTGTGATAGCATAGCCGTTATTTTATAATGAAAATGATGCCTTGTGGCAGGGAGGCATCGGAAAATATTTAGGGGATATGTACCGGAAAGGATATGGATTCTGAAAAGAGTACCGATGATATATATCATAATTAATATAGCATTATCATTATTTCCATATACAAATGAAAATATACATATTAAAAACAATATGAATATATAAAAAAATTCGAATAACCCATTGCATTTTTGTTTGACAACGCATATACTATGCCTAAATCAATCGATTGAAAGAAAAGGAAAGAGAGGAAATGAGAATGAAAAATAAATTAATCGCATTATTATTGACCACAACGATTGTAGCAGGAACAATCCTCACAGGCTGCAGCGGAGAAAATAAAGAGAATAAAAATACGGGAAATGCAAAGGAAATTTCCATTACAAACGTTTCCTATGATCCGACAAGAGAGTTTTATGCATCCTATAATGAATTGTTTCAGAAGCATTGGCAGAAGGAAAAAGGTCAGTCCGTTAAGGTCACGGCATCTCATGGCGGCTCCGGTTCCCAGGCACGTTCCGTGATCGAGGGAAACGAGGCGGATGTGGTGACATTGGCTCTGGCGCATGATATTACGGCGATTGAGGAAGCCGGGCTCATTGACAAGGGCTGGATCGATGAGTTTGACAAGGACAGTTCTCCATATACATCAACGATTGTATTTTTGGTCCGGAAAGGAAATGAAAAGGGGATTCATGACTGGGATGATCTGGTAAAGAAAGGGGTTGATGTGATTACACCAAATCCGAAAACCTCCGGAGGAGCATGCTGGAATTTCCTCGCTGCATGGGCATATCAGCAGAAGAGGGATGGTAACAATGAGGAGCAGACCAAAAAGTTTATGAAGAAACTTTACCAAAATGTGCTGGTGCTTGATTCGGGTGCAAGAGGAGCTACTTCTACATTTGTAGAAAAGGGACAGGGGGATGTACTGATCGCATGGGAAAATGAAGCGTATCTGTCCATGGAGGAATATCCGGATGACTATGAGATCGTGACGCCAAGTGTCAGCATACTGGCACAGCCGTCTGTGGCAGTTGTGGATTCTGTGGCAAAGAAGCACGGAACGGAGGAGGTTTCTAAGGAATATCTGCAATATCTTTATTCTGATGAAGCACAGAGACTGGCAGGAGAGAATTACTATCGTCCTTCCAATGAAAAGATCCTGAAGGAGTTTGCAGACCAGTTTGATCTGGATATGAATCTGGTGACTATTGATGATTTTGGCGGATGGGATCAGGCATTTAAGGATTATTTTGACGATGGAGCTGTATTTGATCAGATCTACAGCGAGTAATCCAAAGAAAACAGATGTAAGCCTGTTTTTGGACAACATAAAATATAAAGAGATGGAAACCAATCAGGGGCAGCCGCTTCGAAATATGCTGACCGGAGTCTGGCTGTCCCTTTTTATGCTTTTTTAGGGAAATTGTGCCTGTGATTTCGGAGTTGCAGGTGCAGAAAGGAATGTGAATTATTATGCAGCAGGGAATAGGAATTGTAAAGAGAAAAAATCCCCATGGGGTGCGTGTGATACCGGGATTTGGTCTGACACTTGGTGTAACAGTTGCTATGCTGTCCTGCCTGGTGTTGATCCCGTTAGCCTCTATTATATGGTCAGCAGGAAGGCTGAGTTTTTCAGAGTTCATACAGGTTGTGACATCCAGACAGATCTTGTCCGGTTATCAGGTCAGCCTGACTTGTGCGTTTGTTGCAGCATTGATCAATGTTATTTTTGGCATCATTCTGGCATGGGTGCTGGTAAGATATGAATTTCCGGGAAAAAGAATATTGGATGGGATGATCGAGCTTCCCTTTGCGCTTCCCACGGCAGTTGCGGGCATTTCATTGACGACACTGTACTCGGATCAGGGTTGGATCGGCGCCTTCTTTGCAAAGGCAGGGATTAAGATCGCATATACCAAAGCAGGAATTACCATAGCAATGATATTTATAGGTATACCGTTTGTGGTGCGCTCTGTGCAGCCGGTGTTGGAAAAATTCGACCGGGGTTACGAGGAAGCAGCGATGATGCTTGGAGCGGGACGGGTAAGAACATTTTTTAAGGTAATTCTGCCGGAAATTTATCCTGCTGCATTGGCAGGGTTTGGTCTGGCATTTGCCAGAGGTATTGGAGAGTATGGAAGTGTTGTTTTTATTGCGGGAAATATTCCATATAAAACACAGATCGCACCGCTTCTGATCATGTCAAAGCTGGAGCAGTTTAAATATTCGGATGCGACGGCAATTGCGGTTGTTCTTCTGATCATTTCCTTTGTGCTGATGCTTCTGATCAATTCGGTTCAGATCTATATGCAGCGTTTTCAGAATGGGGGAGAAAACGGAGCATCTCTGAAAAAGGTTGTAGAACCTTATGAAAAGGACAGTCATCGCCCGGTAAAATGGATTTTGATCGCAGCGGCAGTTTTGTTTTTGATAGTGATGATGATATTTCCGTTAATTCTGGTGGCAGGCAGTGCGTTGAAGGATGGCTGGCAGGCATATGTGCAGGCGGTTATGGATGAATATACGATCAAGGCGTTGCGGCTGACGGTATTTGCAACGGTGTCTGCGGTTTTGGTCAATACGGTATTTGGTATTTTTGCTGCAGTTTTAATCTCAAAATATTATTTTCGGGGGAGACAGGTTCTTGCAGCGTTGATCGATATTCCGTTTTCCATTTCTCCGGTAATTGCCGGTCTGGTATTCAGCCTGACCTTTGGTAATCTGGGATGGATGGGGGGATTTTTGCAGGAACATAATATAAAGATCGTATTTGCTGTGCCGGGTGTCATACTTGCTACGATATTTGTGACATTTCCCTTTGTATTCCGGGAACTTTTGCCGGTATTACAGGCACAGGGCAATCAGGAGGAAGAGGCGGCAGCGCTGATGGGTGCGGGAAAATGGAAAATATTTTCAAGGATCACATTTCCACATATGAGATGGGCACTGCTATACGGAATTGTGCTTTGTACGGCAAGGGCGATGGGAGAATTTGGAGCGGTTTCCGTTATTTCCGGTCATTTGAGAGGTGTTACCAATACACTGCCCCTGCATGTAGAGATTCTTTATAACGAATTTAATACCACGGCAGCATTTGCAGTATCTTCTCTGCTGGTGATCATGGCAGTGATCCTGTTGATCCTGCGGTCTGTGGTTGTAACAGCGGGAAAACGCAAAGAAAGCCTGTAAAAAGCAGAAGGCGGAGCGATAAGTTTTGCAAATACTATCAGGGAAAGGAATGAGCTTATGTATATAGAAATGAAAGATATTAATAAAACGTTTGACGGGTTTCATGCATCACAGGATGTGTCTTTTGGTATTGAAAAAGGACATCTGGCAGCACTTTTAGGACCAAGCGGCAGCGGAAAAACAACGATCCTGCGGATGATCGCCGGACTGGATGTGCCGGATTCCGGAGATATCCTGATAGAAGGAAAAAGAGTTAATGACGTTCCGGGAAGCAAGCGGGGAATTGGATTTGTATTCCAGAATTATGCGCTTTTTCGTTATATGACCGTGGCGGATAATATTGCCTTTGGTCTGGAAATTCAAAAAAGAAAGAAGTCAGAGATTAAGGAACGAGTAGAGGAACTTTTAGAACTGATCTCCATGAAAGATCTGGGAAAACGTTATCCCCACCAGCTTTCCGGAGGACAGCGGCAGAGAATAGCGTTTGCCCGTGCTCTTGCCCCTAACCCGCATCTTCTTCTTTTGGATGAACCATTTGCGGCTATTGACGCCAAGGTACGCCGGGAACTGCGGAGCTGGCTCAAGGAAATGATCCGTCAGGTTGGTGTGACCAGCATTTTCGTAACTCACGATCAGGAGGAAGCCATGGAGGTGGCAGACACCATTATTGTTACGAATCAGGGCAGAGTGGAGCAGATTGGTTCTCCGGAGGAAATCTGTCATCATCCGGCAACATCTTTTGTTCAAGATTTCATTGATGTGGCGCGTTATGAGGCACTAATGATAAAATAGTGACAGGATCGTCTCCATGGACTCTTCGCATTCATCGGTAATTTGTGTAACTTTGCAGTCTGAAATATTGGTTAGGACTTGAAGAAACAGCCAAAATCCTGTACAGTATAGAGGATGAGATTTGAAATAAAGAAAATCGTGTGTTATGCACAGAAACGGAGAGTGTCATGAGAGAATTATCACTTTATAATACATTAACAAAAAAGGTTGAACCCTTTCATTCCATCGAAGAGGGTAAGGTGAAAATGTATACCTGTGGACCGACTGTATACCATTTTGCGCATATCGGTAATCTTCGCAGTTATATGATGGAGGATGTTTTGGAGAAGTATCTGGGATATGCCGGTTATGATGTGAAACGTTGTATGAATATTACAGATGTAGGACATCTTACCAGTGACGCAGATACCGGTGAAGATAAGATGCTGGCAGGAGCGAAGCGTGAGCATAAGACAGTGATGGAGATTGCTGAATTTTATCGCAAGGCATTTTTTGCAGACTGCGAGAAGCTGAATATCAAGATTCCGGAGATCGTGGAGCCTGCGACAAACTGTATCCCGGAGTTTATCCATATGATCGAGGTGCTTCTGGAGAAGGAGTATGCTTATGTGGCAGGCGGAAATGTATATTTCGATACCAGTAAGCTGAAGGAATATTACGTTCTTTCCGGTCAGAATGAGGAAAATCTGCAGGTGGGTGTTCGTGATGACGTGGAGGAGGATGAGAACAAGCGCAATAAAACAGATTTTGTTCTCTGGTTCACCAAGTCCAAGTTTGAGGATCAGGAATTGAAATGGGACAGTCCATGGGGTGTTGGATATCCGGGCTGGCATATTGAGTGCTCCTGCATCAGTATGAAGCATTTGGGGGAATATCTTGATATTCATTGTGGCGGCGTGGATAATATATTCCCACATCATACCAATGAGATTGCGCAGAGTGAGTCATATCTGGGACATAAGTGGTGCAATTACTGGTTCCATGTGCAGCATTTAAATGATAAGTCCGGTAAGATGAGTAAATCTAAGGGAGAGTTTTTGACGGTTTCGCTGCTGGAGGAGAAAGGATATAATCCTTTGGTGTATCGTTTCTTTTGTCTGCAGTCTCATTATCGTAAACCATTGTTGTTTACGTATGATGTGCTGGACAATTCCAAGGTGGCATATGAGAAGCTTCTTAAGAGAATCGCAGTTCTGTCCAAAGAGGGAGAGCCGGATATGAGTGAAGTAAAGCCATATCAGGATGCTTTTGCCGAGGCCATGGGCAGTGATATCAATACATCTCAGGCATTGACGGTGTTGTATGATGTACTGAAGGCGGATATCAGTGACGCCTCCAAGAGATATCTGGTGGAGGATTTTGATCAGGTATTTTCTCTGGATCTTACTGCAGAGGCTGAAGAAAGCCAGGCGGATGATGAGCTGACTGCATTTGTAGAGGAAAAGATTGCAGAGCGTCAGGCAGCCAGAAAAGAAAAAGATTTTGCAAAGGCAGATGCCATTCGTCAGGAGCTGCTGGATCGTGGTGTGGAGATCAAGGATACCAGAGAGGGCACCGTATGGTCGTTAATATAATGTAATGCAGGAATCAGAAGCGGATAAAATACAGAAAATCATAAAAATGCCTGTGGAATAGATAAAATTCCACAGGCATTTTTTAATGTTGCGTTATTTCTTTTTTTGTTTTTTTACGATAACCTTTATGGATAATTTTGCACCATTCGGAATTTTTACAATGATCCGGGTGGTTCCTTTTTTCTTCGCCTTTATTTTCCCGTTTTTATTTATGGTTGCTATTTTTTTGTTTTTGGATTGAAAGATTAATGTTTTAAAACTGCCGGAAGGTGTAACACGGATTGGGATTTTTGTTGATTTCCCTTTTCGAAGTGTTACTTTTCTCTTTTTTACTACAATCACTACGTTTTTGACAGAACGGTTTCCGGTTGGTGATGCAGAAACAGCTGGTGTTGGCAATGATGTTTGTGTGGCTGATGTATTGGAAGGTGCCGGGGTGGCTGGAGATTGAGGAGTCGGAGAAGCCTCCGGGGTTGTTATGCCGGTAGCGGCCGGACTTTCTGATGCCGGTGAGGGAGAGGCAGAGGCGAGAGGCTCATTTTGCTGTTGCTGCTCATATTCGGTGTCCGAAATTGTGGATGCCAGTGCCTTAAGACAGACATTGTTCATGTTACGATGGCTGGCTCCAAGCTTGATGGAGGTGTTATCCATCCATTTTCCCTCAGAATATACATAGCTTTGCCCGCTCTTGCTGTTGTATTTGGAACCCAGGGGATCGCTGCTGCCTTCAATCGGGACGTAAACGGTATTGCCATTCTCTGCGTAAAAGGTTACTACAACAGAAAAGCGTTCTCCGGCGGCGATTGCTACGGAGTTTGCTAAAGAGATTGTATGGTAGCCGGAATGCTCTACTGTCCCATAAGTGGTACACTTGTCAATTCGTGTGCCGCTGTTTGGTGCAGAACCGGTCAGCTGTCGGTATATTTCAATTTTGTAGGGCTGGTTATCCGATAACGTATAAAATCCGGCAGCGCCGATGCGGCGTGGGGAATCTGTACCGTTGGTAAAGATATTGGAAAAGCCAATGTTCTCTGTGTCCTGATAAAGATCGCCCCAGCCGACACCGTCATATTGAAAGTTTGTATCATATTTGTCTGTGGATTCTGCTTCCAGGGTACAGATTTCACACAGAGAAGAATCATAATAGGAAAGCCAGTAATATCCGTTTGTACTATAATTATAGTTTTCGCCGTAGCTGTTGGCGATCAGCCATGCACCAGAGGAAGGTGTGTTTTTGGAAAAGGTATTAAAATTGTCATCCCATCCGATGACCGTAACACAGTGATTGGCATCCTCAGAATCGTGACTGGATTCATAGGCGGAGGTGACGGTGGAACTATGATACATATTGGACGTATCATAATAAACGGAAACATCGACAGAACCATGTTCCATAATTGCTTCTTTAATGCCGGAAATATCCGATGGATCATAAAAGTCCATGTTCTTCAGATGAACCTCTGCATCTGTACGTAGTGTGTCCGGTTTTGAGGCCATTGACTGGATCATGGTTCGCAAAGCCTGATTGTTGTCTGCAGAAAAGGGAGCTTTCTCTTCAGATACGGCGCCCCGCCAGTCTGCCAGGATATAGCTTGCATAATAAGCATTGCCACCGAGGTTATAGTATCCACCGGAATCTGTTGTCCGGGAAGATAAAGTATCCCCATATAACGGGTCTGTTTTATCAGAAAGGGGAGCATATGTATACCAGACCAGATGGCTTTCGGAATAATCGGTGCCCGCCAGTGTAGACAGATTCTGTAGAATACTGTCGGATTCTAATGCTTTCAAGGCTGCAAAAGCCCAGCAGCTTCCGGTGATCCCCTGGTTTTTTATGGGAGTTATGACATCCCGGTCACGGGAGTCATAGGCGGAAGGAAGAGAGGACTGGCTGCGGATATTTTTGGTGTTTTTGGGGGAGGATATGGTAACTTCCTCTCCGTTTTCATCCACATATTTTGAACGGATCAGACCATTATTGTTTGCAGTATCAATATGCTCTATAACAGACAGGGACGAGTCGGACGCAGAAACCTCCGGCAGTGTTGAAAAGATTCCGGTCACCGGTAAGACGGATGCCAGAAATATTGCAGTCAGTTGAACTCTTTTTTTTCGATTCATAGGCGGATCTCCTTTCGAAATAATCTGATTATATTTTAGCATATTTTCGTGAATAAAACGTGTCCGAAGCACATTTTGTCGAAACAGAAATAAAAATGACAATCAAAGCTATCTGTTCATCCGGAGGGAATACGTCTATCATAAAGGAAACATTATTTATGGAAAGGACAGGATAGTTATGAAAGCACAATTGGAAAACTATAATGTATTATTTGTTCTGATGGCGGTCTGTGCGTTATCAGTCCTTCTTAAGGCGGTTAGTTATGGACTTTTTCATAAACTGCTTTGGGATTCCAATCAGATGGGAACCACAGGAAACCGCTGGATGAAGGCGATGATGTCAAAATTTGAGGCTTATTATAAGCTGCATATCAGTGTACATAATGTGGAAAATTTTGTGGATCGGTATCTCTATCATTATCGTTTTATGGGAATTTCCCTGCAGACATGGGAGAATCTGGGATTTTATTTTTCCGGACTGATCGCAGCGGGGGCCGGAATCAGCTGTTTTCTGGCAGGATATTATGGAATGCCGCCGGAATGGTTCTGGGTTACGGGTCTTGTAACTCTGCTGCTGCTTTGTGTGCAGGGAGCATCGGAAGTGTTTTTTGACACTCATAAGTGTCTGAAGGTATTTCGGATCCAGCTCATCGATTATATGGAAAATACTATGCGTGCCCGTCTGGAAAACGAGTATTTTCATCAGGAGGCGACAGAAAAATACCGGATGGAATATTTTAAACCGGAAGAAATGACTGCTGCAGAAATGGAAACAGCGGCGACAGAGACAGCTGCTGATGCGGGGAAAGTCTCTGACGATATCAGGTCATCGGGGCTGCCCGCATTGACGGAGATCAAGGAACTGCTGGAATCCTTCCGGGAGGAAATGCAGCTTGACCGTGATATTGCCGGACGACAGAATATGCTGTCCGAGCAGGCGGCTGCGGAAAAGGCAAAGCTTTTTGAAGAGATATTAGAAGAATATATGTGATGGCAATCAATAATATGAATGAAATGAGGATGGTTATGGAAAAAGGATATATGATATCAGATGCGTCAAAAATGCTGGAAGTGGAGAATCATGTGCTTCGATACTGGGAGGAGGAGCTGGAACTTCCGATTCCGAGAAATGAACTGGGGCACCGGTATTACAGAGAGTCGGAAATTAAATTGCTGCGGTCGGTCAAGGATCTGAAGGAGCAGGGGTTTCAGTTAAAGGCGATCAAGAAGCTGCTGCCGGATCTGGAACGGGTAGAACATATGGATCCAAAGATTCTTTATCAGCTTCGGGAGGACTTAAATAATCAGGTGATGCGGGAAGCCATGGAACACAATAAGGGATCTGTGACTTCTATTGAGCATGCCAGAGACCGGTATGAAAAGCGTCAGAAAACCTGGCAGGAAAAAAGCTATGAACTGGAACAGAGCAAGGAAAGAGGGAGTGGCGTGCAGACACAATACGGACAGACGCAGGCTGCTTCCCTGGAACGACTCCGGCAGTTTGAGGCAATGATGCGTCAGATGATCAGGTCATCCGTGGAGGAGATAAGCCAGGAATCGGAACAGCGCATTTGTGAGGAGGTGACGGTACGTCTGCAGAAGGAAATGAATTATCTGCTGATGCAGAAAGAGGAACTGCAGGAACGTCAGCTTCATCTGTTAAAGGAGATATTACAACAGGTGAAGGGAGAAAATGGGGCAGCAGAGACTGCAGCGGAAAAAGGAAATTCTGCCCATGTTCCTCCCATCGGAGATGCCACAGAAGCAGCCAGAGAAGTGGCTGTGTCACAGGAAGAACCGGGAGAGATTACTGAATTTGGACGGAAAAACCGCAGAAAGGCCCGCAAAAAGCCGAAGCACAAAAAATTATTTGCGAAGTCCGTAACACAGTGATATAATTAGCCTCAGAGATTTGATTAAGAAGGGTGATAAAGAAATGGGCAATTTTACGTTTGAAAAATGCGGTGAGATCGAGGGTCTTTACCTGATCCAGCCTAAGGTATTTGGAGATAACCGTGGATATTTTATGGAAACATACAATTACAATGCATTTAAAGAGGCAGGACTGGATATGGTTTTTGTACAGGATAATCAGTCCAGCTCTACAAAGGGTGTGCTTCGAGGGCTTCATTACCAGAAGAATCATACACAGGGCAAGCTGGTACGCGTACTCAGTGGAGAGGTGTTTGATGTGGCAGTGGATATCCGCCGCGGTTCCAAGACATATGGCAAATGGTTTGGTGTTACGCTGACTGCAGAGAAGAAAAACATGTTCTATATCCCGGAGGGATTTGCACATGGCTTTTATGTACTTTCGGATACCGCAGAGTTTGCTTACAAGTGTACCGATTTTTATGATCCGTCATCTGAGGCAGGGATTATGTGGAATGATGAAACCATCGGTGTTGAGTGGCCGATTCCGGAAGGGGTTGTTCCGAACATCTCAGAGAAGGATGGAAAGCATCCGGCATTTTCAGAGGATATTGCATTGGATTACGAATAAACAGGAAAGAGACAGAGTCTCCGGCATGTTATGTGCCGGAGATTTTTTCTTTTGGGAAAAGTTTTTTTACTTTCTACTTATCTGTGCATGGCACTTGAAATGCCCCCTTGCGAAATGGTATAATTCTATTAATTATGCTTGGATTGTAAGCTGGATATGGGGGGCACCATGAAAGAGAAGATCGATCAGTACGCAAAAGGAGTATTCGAATATCATATGCCGGAGGTGGTTCTGGGTCCATCTGAGCTTTCTGTGACCGTGGATGCCGGAGAGATCGCGCAGGGAAGTTTCCGAATCTCTAACAGCAAGGGACGCAGCATGCGGGGAATCGTGTGCACAGACTGCAGCGGCATGATCCTGGAAAAAGAGAGCTTTTCCGGATCAGAGAACGAAATTTCCTTTGCTTTTCGTGGAACCTATTGTCAGCCGGGGGATATCATTAAGGGAGTGTTTCAGATTCTTTCCGACTGTGGTGTGGCAGTCCTGCCGTTTACGGTTGCGGTCACGGTGCCGTATTGCGAGACCTCTGCGGGAAGGATCCGTGACCTGAACCAGTTTACAGAGCTTGTAAAAAGTCATTATATGGAGGCGCTGCGGATTTTTCAAAGTCCGGCATTTGAACGGATCTTTCTTCAGGAAAAGGAAGTCTATCTGGAGCGTTATCGGGGGCTTTTGAAGGGCAATGATAAGAGTATGGCATTGGAGGAGTTTCTGATCGCCGCACACAAAAAGACTCCGGTACAACTTTCTGTAGAAAAGCGGGAACTGCAATATCCGAAATGTGAGAATATATTTGCAGACAAGATCATACTTCACAAGGACACCTGGGGGTACGGAGAATACGAAGTGAAGTCGGACGCTCCATTTGTACGCTTTGAACGTTCGTGCATCAGAACCACAGATTTTACCGGAGATACTTATGAACTTGTTTTGGTGATCAATCCGGATTGTATGGCGATCGGTCATAATTTTGCACGGATCACGATCAGCAGCGCGAGACAGCAGCTGGAGCTTAAAGTGATCGCCAGAAGATATTGCATGTCTGATGAGGAGCGCCGCCGGAAAATACAGCAGCAGAAGGATGTCTGGAATTTATACCGGAGCTTTGTGTATTATCAGGCAGGAAAAGTGTCCCGGAAGGACTTTATTGCGTCCGCAGAAAAAAGCATAAACAGTCTGGATCAGCCGGAACAGTCAGGAAGCAGATATCAATGGCTGGTGCGGGTGTTCCGGATCTATCTGGCATTGCAGACCCGGAAGGAGGAAGCGTTTCATCTGGAAATGACACAGTTAGAGGAAAGGCTGTTAGAGATACAGGAGCGGGAGCCTTTGCTATATTGTGCTTACTATTATCTGATGCATCTCTGGAAGCCGGAGGCAGCAGAACGGGCCGGAGCATTATCTAAGATCCGGGAATGCTATCAGAACGGTCACAGTCACTGGCTGATCCTGTGGTTTTTGCTGCAGATGGATGACAGCTATCAGATCTCTGTCAAGCGGCAGGAGGCAATATTGGAACATATCGAGGCAGGCTGTCACAGTCCGCTTTTATATCTGGAGCTTTGCCGGTTATACAATAGCACACCGGAGCTGGTGCTGGAGCTTACGGAAGCAAAAGCGCAGGCACTTCACTGGGGACTTTCCCACCGGATTCTGGAGGAAGAACTGCAGTTTCGCTATGCTTATCTGATCAGCAGGACCAGAGATTTTACCGGTGTTATGATGGGGGATATGTACCGGATGTACGAGGAGCGTCCCTCCGATGATCTGCTCACCATGATCTGTCAGCTTTTAATGCGGGAACGGCGAGTTTTGCCGGAGAATGTAAAGTGGTACCGGCTTGGTATTGAACATAATTTAAAGATTACAGACCTTTATGAAAATTATATATATGCATTGGAAGAAACTCCCGACATGGTACTTCCAGATAGAGTGTTACTATATTTTTCATACAATAATCAGTTGAATGCAACAAAAAAAGCGATGCTTTATGCCTATGTGATCCGCCATAAGGACCGGGATCAGACCATGTATGACAGTTATAAAGCATCCATGGAGAAGTTTGCACTGGAGCAGTTAGAGCAGGGGCGGATCAATGATAATCTGTCAGTGATCTATGAGGAGTTTATCCGGGAGGATATGATCAATGAGCAGCTGGCATCTGCTCTGCCGTCGATCCTTTTTGCCAGAGAGATCCGGTGCGAGGATCCCAGGATCGCCGGTGTAGTTGTGCGCCACCGGGAGCTGCAGCAGGAGGAAAACGCAGCATTTGTCCATGGCAGAGCGATGATATCTGTTTTTACACCGGAACCGCAGATTTTTCTCACGGACCGGGAGGGGCGCAGATATGCTTCCTCGATTGGTTACACCGTGCACCGGATGGTACATCTGGATCACCTGGCAGAAAAGTGTCTGCCGTTTGTGGGAGACAATGTCCGTGTGCTTTTGTATCTGTATCAGAGGGCGGTACAGGAGAACCGTTCCGGAGAGGATATCTCACAGCTTCGCCGGCGGGTGCTTGGGATTGCCGGATTGGATCTTCATTTTCGAAAATCGCTGTTTGCCATACAAATGCAATATTATTTTGATAATTTCCAAGGGGAACTTCTTGACGCAGAGCTGGAGCATATGGATTGGGAAAATATCCTGCCGCGGGACCGAGAACGATTTATGGAATATTGTGCAGTACGCCATAAATATGAAAAAGGAATGGAGGGACTTCTGCTCTTTGGATGGAACGGAGCAGATCCCAAAAAACTCCTGAAGATCGCGGGACATGCTTTTGTGGCAGCAGAAGAAGATAAGACACTGACGAAGCTGGCATGGTATATTTTTGAGGGCGGAGAGTTCGACAAGCCGTTGCTGGTATATTTGTGTGATCATTATTCCGGAACGATTCCGGAGATGGTCAAATTATGGAATGCATGCCGGGAGTTTGGGATTGACATACAGATTCTGTCAGAGCGGCTGTTAGCGCAGATCCTGTTTACGGACCAGATGATCCCGGAGGCCTATCCGGTGTTCTTCTATTATGAGGAGAATGGTTTTAATAAAAAACTGATCCGGGCTTTTCTGAAGAGGATGGCATATGGTTATCTGGTCCACGGGGACAAGCTGCCGGATGAACTCTTTGAATCCTTTTATCAGCATGTTCAGGTGGAGGAGAACCGCCCGTGTCTGCTGGCAGTTTTAAAATATTTGTCGGGAAGAGGCATGCTGACGGGAGGCGAAGCAGTATTTGTGGATTACAATCTGCATCAGCTGTATGAAAAGGATATTGTTCTTCCGTATTTCCAGAATTTTAAGGATAAGCTGTCTTTGCCGGATACGCTCCTTAAGGAGCAGTATGCGGAATATACCGCCGATCCCGGACATGATGTTAAAATTCGATACACCTATGTTGTAGGGGATCAAAGACAGGCTTCGGTGACAGAGACAATGCGAAATGTGTTTGAGGGAATCCGGGTCAGAGGTTTCATTCTGTTTCAGGATGAAACCGTAGAGTATGAAATCATAGAAACGGATGAGGAAGGCTGCGAGAAAAAAACACCGACGGCCCGTCTGGTCTACACGGATCAGATGAAAGGAATGGAAGGAGCCAGTGGCTATCAGATGTTGAACAGAATGTTGATGAAGCAGCAGGGCAGCGAGGATGCATTGCTGGATCAGATGCAGGAGTACGCAGAAAAAAGAGCGATCGTTAATTTTTTGATGAAACCGGATGATGGAGGCATAGGAAAAAATGACCGAGGATAGAAAAGTGCTGGTGGGAGTTGATCTGTGTGATGATACGACGCAGATCTCCTGCTATCGCCGGGATATGGATAAAGTGATTCCGGTGGGGCGGCTGGTGGGCAGAGAAAGAGAATATGAATGTCCGACCGTCTTGTCTTATCAGCCGGTCAAAAAAGAGTGGCTGTTTGGCACGGAAGCACTCCTGGCGGCAGAACGGGAAGATGTGTACCTGTTTCGGGACATACTAAAACAGATATCCCGGCACAATAAGGTGATCTCCGGTGATATGGAGTTGGAACCGGTGGATACGCTGGTACGTTATTTTGTTAAAGTGCTGAGTTGCCTGAAAGAATATTTTCCAAGCGAAACGATCAAGAAGCTGGTTATATCTGTGTCCGAAAAAACGGACAATCTGGTGGAGGCGATCAAGGGGGCATTGAATCAGATCGGCATTGGAGAAGACCGTTTTGTAATACAGCTTCACCAGCAGAGTTATATGTATTATGCTCTGAGTCAGAAGAAGGAATTGTGGCTTGGCGATGTGGCATTATTTGAATTTGGGCGGGATGGATTGTTTTATTCCCAGATTCATATTGACCGGAGAAATATTCCGTATATCGTCGGTGTCAAGCGGATGGATCTGAGCCAGAGCCTCAACTGGGATATGATGGAGCACGACAGCAGCTTCAAGATGGAATATGCTTTTGTGAACCTTGCCAATACGCAGATGCATAAGCAGATGATTTCGACGATTTATGTAACGGGAGAAGGCTTTCAGGGGGAATGGGCCAACACGGCATTAAGCCAGTTGTGTAACGGCAGACGAGTTTTCAGGGGAGGCAACCTGTTTACCAAGGGGGCATGTATTGCGGCCAGAGAACTTGCCGGGGAAGGTGTTATGGGGGATTTTCTGTTCCTGGATCAGGAAATGCTGCATACCAGTATCTCGCTGCGGGTATACAGTGATGCCAGAATGCAGGAGGTGCTTCTGGTGAAAGCGGGTGTACCATGGAAGGATGTGGATGTCAGTGTTGATTTTATTCCGGACGGTGAGGAGGAACTGCAGCTTACGACACAGAATGTGCTGCGGAGAGAAACGACGGTACATCTTTTGTCTCTGGAGGGCTTTGAAGAGAGACCCAATAAAATGACACGTTTTACTCTGCGTCTTCGGTTTGCGGATGCGTCTCATTGTATTGTGACGTTAAAGGATGATGGTTTTGGAGAGTTTTACCCTTCCAGCAACCGGATCTGGGAACGTTATCTCAGCTTATAAATTGCAGATTGGAGGAATTGGATGGGAAAATTAATATTATGCAGCAGTGCCATTGCGAAGCAGCCGTATTGTTTTCCGATGACGAAGACAAAAGTATGTTCCATCGAGGAAGTCTGCTACTACATTAGAAATAACATCTATATGATGCAGGAGGAAGTGTTTGATAAAGCGTTTGCAGACTGGATCCGTAATGAACTCGGTATGGCGGAGACAGCAGATAAACTGGACCGGATGAGAGAGGATCATAATAATCTTAAAGATATTGTGGTGACTCTGTGTTGTAGTTGTGATTATTATACGGAGAGAGAGATCAATGATCTGATCGCCATTATGGATCAGACGCACAATGTGCCATTGCGGGGAAGGCAAAAGATCAAAGCGGACACCTACCTGAAAAACGGTAGTCTGGAGAGTGCGAAGCAGGAGTATGAACGGATCTTAAAGAATCCGGATATGATCAATGCATCGTCGGAGGAGTATGGGGATCTATATTACCGGCTTGGAGCAGCTTTTGCCGGTATGGGAGAATACCGGCATGGATTTCAGGCATTTCAGAAGGCATATGAATATGACAAAACACAGAAGGCATTGGAATCCTGTCTGTATTGTCTGAAGCTGGGAGATATGCCGGACGAATATGAAAAGGCTGCGGCGGAAATGGGTGTGACCAGGGAGCAGCAGACTTTTATGGATGCCCAGTATGAGGAGGCGCTGCGGCAGAGTGTGGACAGCAGGGAATGTAAAATGGTCCGGCGTATCCGCAGGATGAAGGAGCAGGGGGACCCAGCTTATGAAAAGGCAGTGAAGGAGCTAATCTTCCAGTGGAAGACAGAATACCGCAAAAGCATGCTTCCATAAATAGAAAATCCCATAAAAGAAAGGGGCAGCACAGATGGCTTTTTGGAACCGGATCAGAGAACGAAAGAAAAAACAAAAACAGCAGAAAACGGCGAAGGAGTTCTCAGTGGATGAGAAAAATTTTCCGGAGGATGCAGAGGGACAAGCCGAAACAGAAGAGGAGCCGGCCAGATTGTCTCAGGAGGAGCTGGCGGCTGAGCATATCATTCCCAAGGGAAAGGCAGAACAGAAACGGTATATCCATGACTGCTGTGAGTCTGTGAAGGACTGTGAGAAACAGATCAGCATTGCAAAGACGGAATATACCCAGGTTACGGAATATCTGACGGATATCCAGAAGATTGACCGGATCGCCGGGGAGGACAGAGAGTCTCTTCTGGAGCTTTGCAAAAGGATCCAGAGACTTCTGCAGGAGCGCAATCAATATAAAAACAGAACTCTTACGATCACGGAGCGTCAGATGCGCCGGTTCGACCGGTATCAGGATGATCTGATCGACGAGATCAAAAAAATGTATCAGAATGAAATGTATCAGAAGGCGATCGACAGTGATATCCGTCATCTGGAGGCAGAAAAGGCATATATCCGGGAGAGCCGGAGAGAGATCATGGAACGGCAGGATTTTCTGAAAAAGCTTGCCCAAGGTATTTCTGTGCTGATCGGATCTCTGATCGTTCTTTTCATTATACTGTACTTTAATCTGGACAGTAATATGACCTATCCGTATATTGGGACATTGGCTCTGGCTGCTGTCGCTGCGGTTGTGATCTTTACGGAGTCCAACAAAAACAGATATGAGATCGCTGTTTCTGACAAAAAGTACAACAAAGCTGTGGAGCTTTTGAACCGGACAAAGATCAAATATGTCAACAACGTCAGTGTGTTGGACTATAATCGGGAAAAATTCGGCGTCAGGAATGCCGCGGATTTTGAAAATCTCTGGGGAGAATACTGCAAGACCAAGGAATACGAGCGGCGATTCCGGGACAATACCGAACAGCTCAGCAAAAGCAATGATTCCCTGCAGCGTCTTCTGGACAGTTATGGTGTGAATGATACGGAGGTATGGCTGGTACAGACCTATGCGATCTTAGATGACCGGGAGATGGTAGAGATCCGTCACGATCTCAACCAGAGACGCCAGAAGCTCCGGGAGCAGATCAAGTATAATACAGACACCAAAGAGGATTACGAGCAGCATATCCGCAAGGTTGTAGAGGAAAGTGAATTTGGTCAGGAAATCCTGAAAGAAGTGCTTGACAAATAAAAAATCATATGATAATATTCTTTATGTTGTGCTGAATTCACACATTGATGTGTTGTGGTCACAACAGATAAATAACAACAAAGCAGAGAAATCCACTCTCACCTTAGCACAGGAAGTGACTCGGGTTAAATAATGACATCAATCACCGCAACGTGATTTTGACAGGATCAGTGGATAAAGCTTTGCTTATCCACTTTTTTAATGTATGGAGGTGCAGGAACATTAGTAGGACAGCAGTAAATGAGCAGATCAGAGACAGAGAGATTCGTCTGATCGGCGAGGATGGGGAACAGTTAGGAATTATGTCGGCAAGAGATGCCATGAAGCTTGCAAGAGAAGCAGATCTTGATCTGGTCAAGATTGCACCAAATGCAAAGCCTCCGGTATGCAAGATCGTTGATTACGGAAAGTACCGTTATGAACAGGCACGTCGTGAGAAAGAGGCAAAGAAAAAGCAGAGAACAATGGAAGTAAAAGAAATCCGTTTGTCTCCAAACATTGATGTAAACGACCTGAATACAAAAGCAAATCAGGCGAGAAAATTCCTGAGCAAGGGTGATCGTGTGAAGGTATCCCTTCGTTTCCGTGGTCGTGAGCTTGCACATATCAATTATAGTAAACAGATTCTGGACAGCTTTTACGAGAAGCTGGAGGATATTGCTGTTGTGGATAAGCCTGCTAAGATGGAAGGCCGTACCATGGTAATGTTCTTATCAGAGAAGAGGCAGTAAAGATTGGCTGACCGGTCATACGGTGAGCAAGGCTTTCAAGGCGGTGTACTGCCGATGCAGATACGCCAGATTATAAATATTATGCAAATAAGGAGGAAACTATCATGCCAAAAATGAAAACAAAGCGCGCAGCTGCAAAGCGTTTCAAAACTACAGGAACAGGAAAGCTCATGAAGATGAAGGCTTACAAGAGCCACATCCTGAATAAGAAGTCTACAAAGAGAAAGAGAAACCTGAGAAAAGCTGTAGAGGTAGATGCAACAAACGCAAAGATGATGAAGCGCATTTTACCATATTCTAAATAATTTAAGGAGGAAAGACAAATGGCGCGTATTAAAGGCGGATTAAATGCAAAGAAGAAACACAATAGAGTTTTAAAGCTTGCAAAGGGATATAGAGGAGCAAGATCTAAGCAGTATAGAGTAGCAAAGCAGTCTGTAATGAGAGCCCTGACTTCCTCTTTCGCAGGTAGAAAAGAGAAGAAGAGACAGTTCAGACGTCTCTGGATCGCTCGTATCAATGCAGCAGCAAGACTGAACGGTCTTTCATACAGCAAGTTCATGTATGGTCTGAAGCTGGCTGAGATTGATATCAACAGAAAGATGCTTTCTGAGATGGCTATCTCTGATCCTGAGGGATTCGCTTCTCTCGTTGAGGTTGCTAAGAGCAAGCTTGCCTAATGAATGAATAATATCTGAGTCGGAATATTTATGATATTTTGACTTCGAAGCATATACAAGAAGAGTCCTTCGGGGCTCTTTTTGTCCTATATAATAAATGTGGAAAGGATACAACATGGTATTTAGTTCTGCAATATTTTTATTTATATTTCTTCCGGTGGTATTTCTGGGGAATCTGCTGATCCGTCCCCTGTGGGCGAAAAATCTGTTTCTGACCGCAGCGAGTCTGATCTTTTATGCCTTTGGGGAACCGGTATACGTTTTCCTGATGATCGCATCGGCTGCCATGAATTACGGATTTGGCAGGGGGCTGGAAGCGGCGGAGAGACAGGGAATCCGGCGCATTCTGCTGGCGGCTTCCGTACTGTGTAATCTGGTTATTCTGGGTACTTTTAAGTATGCCGGATTTCTCGTGGAAAATATCAATCATATGGCCGGATCGCACTTCAATGTACCGGAGATTGCACTTCCGGTGGGTATTTCATTTTTTACCTTTCAGGCAATGTCCTATGTGATCGATGTGTACCGGAATCGGGACATGTGCCAGAAAAGCTTTATGAAGGTGCTGCTTTACATATCCTTCTTTCCGCAGCTTATCGCCGGACCCATCGTGCGCTGGGGAGAGATCAAAACACAACTTAACCAGCGGACGATCACTACAGACGGTGTGGTGGAGGGCATCTGTCGTTTTGTGAAAGGACTGGCCAAAAAGCTTCTGCTTGCCAATGGACTTGGACGGATCGCAGATCAGGTATTTGAACTGAATATTGGACAGTACAGTATGGCGGTGGCATGGCTGGGAGCCATATGCTATGCCTTACAGATCTTTTATGATTTTAGTGGATATTCGGACATGGCGATCGGGCTGGCATCTATGTTTGGATTTCATTTTCAGGAAAATTTCGACCATCCGTACAGTGCGGACAGTATTCATGGCTTCTGGAGAAGATGGCATATTTCTCTGTCCTCATGGTTTAAGGAATATGTCTATATTCCACTGGGAGGAAACCGAAAAGGAAAGCTGCGGACAGAGTGTAATAAGCTGATCGTTTTCTTTTTGACGGGTATCTGGCATGGTGCCAACTGGACTTTTGTGATCTGGGGCATGATCCATGGTGTGATGAATGTGCTGGAGGATACGATCCTGCCGATCCGCAAATGCCGATTTAAGTGGATCGGAAATCTCTATACCTGGATCATTGCCGTGACAGCGTTTGTGATGTTTCGGGCAGATACCGCTGCATATGGGTGGCAGATGATCCGGACAATGTTTGGCAATTTTTTCTGGGATGTGTCATCAAGACAGTTTATTCTGGAGCGGCTGGACGGTTATACCATAGCACTGCTGATTGCAGGTATTTTATTTTCCTATCCGGTGACGGGAAAGCTTGCCCGGAAATCATCAAAATGGCGGGAGGCTCACAGCGTGGCATGGGAAAATCTGCGTTATGTGGGAGTACTTCTGTTGTTTTTGATCTGCGTCTGCAGTCTGGCATCGGCGGCGTATAATCCGTTTATTTATTTTCGTTTTTAAGCATGTGTCTGGCGGACCAGAGCTTGTAATTGTTTCCGGGATGCAGAGGAAAGGAGCTGTGAATGAAAAAAAGAATATTTATTGCTGTGTTTTTTCTTATTCTGTTGATCCCATTTGTGGGGATGAGCGTTTATCATGCGGATCTTAGCATAGAGAAAAAGCATGAGGAAGCACTGCCTTCGCTGATCCGGAATGGCAGGATCAATACCGGATTCTTTCAGGGCATTACCGATTATATGGCAGATCATTTTGCATTCCGCCAGGAAATGATCACAGCAGATGCCGGGATAAAAGCAGGGATTTTTCACAGCTCCGCCAACGAGAAGGTCATCGTGGGAAAGAAGGGATGGTTGTTTTTTCAGGAGACCATGAATGATTATCAGAAGAGGAATCTTTTGTCGGGCCGGGAAATTCATAATTGTGCCACCGTAGTGCGCCTGATAGAACAGGGTGTAGAGCTGCAGGGGGCGGAGTTTGCATTTACCGTGGCACCCAACAAGAACACCCTCTATGGAAAATACATGCCGGATCGTTTTGAGGCTGGAAGCGGCGAGGGGAACCTGGAGCACCTGATCGCAGAAATGAAAAAGCAAAAGGTTCATTACGTGGATCTGCGGACACCTCTTCGGAAGGGGAAAAAACAGGTGTACCATAAATTGGACACCCATTGGAATAATCTGGGAGCATCCATCGCCTGTGAAACATTACTGGATTTTTTAGGAAAAGATCATATTCATTATGAAAATGAATCCTATCTCTGGAAGAAAAATTTTTCCGGTGACCTTCAGGGGATGCTTTTTCCAAAAAGCCGGAAAAAGGACTGGAATGCGATCTACGATCGTCCGTGGACGTATGAATATGTCAATAATGTTACTTCCACCGAGCAGATGGAGATTCAGACAGAAAATCAGACGCAAAAGGATGATCAGAAGAATGCTGTGAAAGAGAAACAGAAAAAGCAGAAGAGGCATAAAAGTCTGGTGATGTACCGGGATTCCTTTGGAAATGCACTGGTTCCCTTTATGGCGCAGGAGTATTTGAAGGGATATTTCACAAAGGAGGTGCCATACGATTTAAGTCTGGTGGATGCTTATAAGGCAGACGATGTAGTGATCGAACTGGCACAGAGGCAGATTCCGACATTACTGGAGGGAGTTCCTTATATGATGGCTCCGGGTGTGGCATTTGATCAGGATGTGCAGGAGACCGGAAAAACTGCAGCCACGATGGAGATGCGGGAGGTGACCGGAACGGATGGCGTGCTTCGGATCTCCGGGGAGACAGACAAACGGTGGACAGATGATGATTCAGAAATTTATATCAGTATGTATGGAAAAAAGAATCTTCTGATGTTTGAAGCCTTTCCGTCGGTATATGATCCCATGGACGAAAAAGCGGACCGGGCATATAGCTATGGCGCCTATATAGATACATCCTCCCTGCCCCGTGACCGATATCAGATCGAGGTCATTACAAAAAAGGATGGAAGCTATTATACAACTGGATTTCTGGGGAAATATGTGGTAACATAAATAAAATAGGGTAAATATTGAAAAGTAAGAGGGGATCAAGCGATGAAGAGGAAGAAGATCGTACTTGCAGGGACGATCGTGTGTACGCTGCTTGGCAGTCTGACAATTCCGGCAAAGGAGGTTGTCATGATACCACAGCAGGTGGTGTGTGCAAGTGCTGCAAAACGTGCCACAACCACGACGACACAGTCTGCGACAAAGGGCAAAAAGAATACAAAGGCTCAGAAAAAGATCAAACAAAATAAGAAAAAAGCCAAAAAATATATTGGAAAAAAGCTAAGCAGTCTTGTTAAGGTGATTGGCAAATACAAAAAGCTTTCCAAGGCGGCAAGCTGCTACTATGAAAACGAGTATGACGGCATTGCCAAATACGAGGGGTTTGTGGTGTATTGTCATACAGAGAATAAGAAGACCTGGATCGTGGACAGTGTAGAATAGACGGGAGCAGCAGATGAGAGGAAAAAGACAGATCAGGGGCAGAGGCATCTGGCTTGGTGTTACGGCTGTAGTGGCACTGGGAACTCTGTGTGGAAGCAGTAGTGGCAGAAACAGGGCTTATGCTGCTACAGGACATGTTATCAGGCATGTCAAAGGACAGATGGCGTGCTGTGAGCTGAGTGGAGCAGGAGGGACACAGCATCAGGAGCTTTACTACAGCTCCGGAGGGATTCTTCGAGTCTCCGGTATCGAGGATACGAAGGGAACAGCCGTTGAGCAGACACAGGCTTCCACAGAGGAGTCACCGCCTGCTGTGACAGCAGACACTCCCGCAGAGCCAACGGGGACTGTGGCACCGGCGGGAGAGACGGAGCAGCCAAAAGAATCGGCACAGCCTGGGACTACGGCAAAGCCAAGAGACACCATGAAACCGAAAGCTACGGCGAGACCCACAGTTACACCGGGCAGACTGGTTCATAAGAAATATACCACATGGTATGTGTATAAAAGTGGCAGGAAGCTGACCAAAAGCTTTCTCACCCTGAAGAAAAAGACTTATTATTTTGACAAAAACGGAGATATGTATCACGGCTGGTTGAAACGGGGCGGAGAATATTATTATCTGGACCGGAGTACCGGAGTGCTGGTACATCATGGAAAGGTCGATGGCATCCGGCTTCGCAAGGGTCAGGCTGTGCAGACAAAGCGCAGCGTCAAAAAGATAGAGACCATGCGCACAGCAGCAAGGCTGCTGAAGCAGATCACAAAGCCCTCGGACACACGGGAGCAGAAGAAAATGAAGTGTTACCGGTACATTATGAAATGTGATTACCGCAGATATCGTTTTCTGGAGCCGATTTATAAGAAGAAGGGCTGGGAATGCACCTTTGCCAATGATATTTTCCGGCACCATGCGGGCTGCTGTGTGTCAGAGTCATCCGCACTGGCGTTTCTTTTCCATGAGATTGGCTACAAGGATGTTTATGTGTGCCATGACACCAGCCATGCCTGGGTGGAGATGAACGGCAGAGTATATGACAATCTGTTTTCCAAGGCGAAGGATTTCTGGAAGTACTATAATGCGACCTATGAGAGCTTCGGGCTGAATCCGGTGGATAAACGCAAAATATAATGAGTTCGAAAGGATTTATATTAGGAGTTTTTTGAAACTCCGTCATGCGCTGATAAAGGAAATTATTATAGATAATAAGAGAAAGGATGTAAGACAATGGCAAAAGAACTGGAAAAAAACTACAATCCTGCGGACATTGAGAAGAGAACCTATGACAAGTGGCAGGAGAAAAAATATTTTCATGCGGAGGTAGATCGCAGCAAGAAACCGTTTACGATCGTTATGCCACCGCCAAATATCACAGGACAGCTCCACATGGGACATGCTCTGGACAATACACTTCAGGATATTCTGATCCGTTTTAAGAGAATGCAGGGTTATGAGGCACTCTGGGTACCGGGAACCGACCACGCATCCATTGCCACAGAGGCAAAGGTAGTAGAAAAGCTTCGGGAGCAGGGAATCTCCAAGGATGATATTGGCAGAGAGAAGTTTCTGGAGCACGTTTGGGACTGGAAGAAGCAGTACGGTGGCCGCATTGTAGAACAGCTGAAAAAGATCGGTTCTTCCTGCGACTGGGACAGAGAGCGTTTCACCATGGATGAGGGATGCTCCAAGGCAGTCAAGGAAGTATTTGTCAATCTGTACAACAAGGGACTGATCTATCGTGGAAAGCGTATTATCAACTGGTGTCCTCATTGTCTGACCTCTCTTTCGGATGCAGAGGTAGAGTATGAGGATCAGGCAGGAAGCTTCTGGCATCTGCGTTATAAGACCACAGACGGTACCGGATATATTGATCTGGCAACTACACGTCCGGAGACACTCCTTGGTGATACTGCCGTTGCAGTTAATCCAAACGATGAGCGTTACAAGGATATGGTAGGAAAGATGCTGGATCTGCCGATCGTACATCGTCAGATCCCGATCATCGCAGATGATTATGTAGATATGGAGTTTGGTACCGGTGTTGTAAAGATCACACCGGCACATGACCCGAACGACTTTGAGGTAGGAAAGCGTCACAATCTGGAAGTGATCAATGTTCTTACCGATGATGCTAAGATCGTAGAGGATTATCCGAAATATGCAGGCATGGACCGCTATGAGGCAAGAAAGGCAATCGTAGCTGATCTGGAGGCAGAAGGTGCTCTTCTGAAAGTAGAAGACCATGAGCATAATGTAGGAACCTGCTACCGTTGTCATACAACCGTAGAGCCAAGAGTATCTCTTCAGTGGTTTGTTAAGATGGATGATCTGGCAAAGCCTGCCATTGAGGCAGTCAAGAACGGTGATACCAAGTTTGTACCACCTCATTTTGATAAGACATATTATCACTGGCTGGAGAATATCCGTGACTGGTGTATTTCCCGTCAGCTCTGGTGGGGACATCAGATTCCGGCATTTTACTGTGATGACTGCGGAGAGATGGTTGTAACAAAGGAAAGCAGCTGTAATTGTCCAAAATGCGGCAAGCCGATGAGACAGGATCCGGATACACTGGATACCTGGTTCTCCTCCGCACTGTGGCCATTCAGTACCCTGGGCTGGCCGGATAATACCGAGGAGATGGATTATTTCTATCCAACCAGCACACTGGTAACAGGATATGATATTATTTTCTTCTGGGTGATCCGTATGATGTTCTCCGGACTGGAGCACACCGGCAAGGTTCCGTTTGATACAGTACTGATCCACGGACTTGTCCGCGACTCCCAGGGACGCAAGATGAGTAAATCCCTCGGCAATGGTATTGATCCATTGGAGGTGATTGATAAGTATGGTGCAGACGCCCTTCGTTTCACGCTGGTCACAGGAAATGCACCGGGTAATGATATGCGTTTCTACTGGGAGCGTGTAGAGGCAAGCCGTAACTTTGCCAATAAGGTATGGAATGCGTCTCGTTTCATCATGATGCATTTAGGTGACAATACCATCACAGAACCTGCATATGATGAATTGAAAGAGGCAGATAAATGGATCCTTTCCAAGGTAAATACCCTGGCGAAGGAAGTTACCGAGAATATGGAGAAGTACGAGCTGGGAGTAGCCGTACAGAAGATCAATGACTTTATCTGGACCGAGTTCTGCGACTGGTATATTGAGATCGTAAAGCCAAGACTGTTTGCAAAGGAGGAGGATCCGGCTTCTGCCAATGCAGCATTCTGGACACTCCGCACAGTGCTGATCGATTCTCTGAAGCTGCTTCATCCGTATATGCCGTTTATCACAGAGGAGATATTCTGCACGATCCAGTCAGAGGAAGAGTCCATTATGATCTCTTCCTGGCCGGAGTACAAGGAGCAGTGGAATGATCCGGCAGCCGAGGAAATGGCAGAGAATATCAAGAACGTTATCCGCGGTATCCGTAATATCCGTACCGAGATGAATGTAGCCAATTCCCGCAAGGCACAGGTTTATATTGTTGCAGATGACGAGGCAACCTGCAAGGTGCTGGAGGGCAGCAGAGATGCCTATGAGCATATGATCTATGCTTCTGAGCTTTTCGTTCAGATGGATAAGACCGGTATCGAGGAGAATGCAGTATCTGTTGTGATTCCAAAGGCAACGGTCTACATGCCTCTTGCAGATCTGGTTGATTTTGAGAAGGAAAAGGAACGCCTTACCAAGGAGAAGAAGCGTCTCGAGGGAGAGCTTAAGCGTGTCAACGGCATGCTGAACAATGAGAAGTTTATGAGCAAGGCTCCGGAGAGCAAGATCGCAGAGGAAAAGGAAAAATTAGAGAAATATACAAGTATGATGACAAAGGTTGAGGAAGAGTTAAAGGCACTGGAGAAATAATGCACCGCAGACAGGTGTCTGTTTACCTTAGAAACAGGCATTCCGAAAGGTAGGGTGATTTTATGGAGAAGGTGGATAAAAACGATTTTGGAGAAGTTCAGGTAGAGATTTCCGAGGATGATATGGCGGCATACATCACTCTGACGCCGGAGAAACGAGATCATGAGTATAAAATGGATGAATTGAGGATTCTTCTGAAAGCGGCAGGTGTGGAGCATGGTGTTCAGGAGGATGTTCTGCAAAAGGCAGTGTCCGAAAAACGGTACTATGAGCGGTTTGCCGTTGCCAGAGGGGAGGAGCCGCTGGATGGGAAGGATGGATGGTTTGAGTTTCTTTTTCCCATTCATGTGGATACCCGCCCGAAGATCCTCAAGGATGGCTCTGTAGATTATGCTTCCTGTGGTCAGGTTCCTTCCGTAGGGGAGGGACAGGAGATCGTGCATTATCATCCGGCACAGAAGGCGAAGGATGGCATGAATGTTCTGGGACAGCTCCTTCCGGGACGCAATGGCAGGGATCTTGCGCGGCTGCGGGGCAAGGGCTTTGAGCTCTCGCCGGATAATCTGGTTTATACCGCCAAGCTGACCGGTAAGGCAACGTATCAAAATGATATTCTGAATATCAGTGCGGAGCTGACGTTGGACAGCGATGTATCCTATACTACGACGGGAGATGTTCATTTTATCGGAGATATCCGGATCCGGGGCAATGTACTGTCCGGGATGAAGGTCACTTCCGAAAAGGGAAGCATCATCGTGGATGGATATGTGGAAGCCGCCACACTGGTTGCCGGTAAGGATGTGGTTCTCAAAAACGGCATGCAGGGCAATGGACAGGGAAAGGTTGCTGCAAAGGGCGATGTTTCCGGGAAGTTTTTCGAGCAGACATTTATTGACTGTGACGGAAATGTTGCGGCAAATGCCATCATGAACTGTCAGATCACCTGTGGTCAGGACGTCAAGGTGTCCGGACGCTTTGGTGCCATTATCGGAGGCAGTGTGTCTGCGATGCATAGCATAGAAACTATGGTTGCCGGCAATATGGCGGAGGTAAAAACAGAGCTTTGCGCCGGGATGGAGGAGAATCTGTTTGCACTGCTGATGCAGCATGAAAAAAGCCGCCAGCAGATTCAGGAAGAAGTAGAAAAGATCTTAGATGCATTGAAAAAGATCAACAAAATTTTGGAAACTTCGCCCACACCGGATCTGCAGCAAAAGAAATTAAAGCTCACCAGAGCGAAGATTGAAAAAGATACCCGTCTCAATGAGATCATGAAGCGCAAGCAGGAGACGGTGGATCAGATGAGTAAAACAAATGATGCCAGCATCACCATATTAAAGAGGGTGAATCCCGGAACAGAGATCACGGTAAATGGAAAACATGTATCTGTTCAGGAGGAGATTGCTGGTGTAGAATATAGAAGACGAGGAACGGGAATCGTATCCTATGGTCTGGAGTAAGTATGATGTCGATAATTGCGGCAGAAATGATTTGATGATGGAATGGAGGTAGTGTAAGATGGATTTTGAGGCAGAATTAGAAAAATTTCAGCCAAGTCTTGATATTGAGCAGGCAGAGGATGCCATTTACGGAAACAGTACAACAGATGTAATGGATCTGCTCCAGAGCATTCTGGCAGATGCAGGTACAGGCACAAAGAACGCAGAATAGGGGAAGAAATATGAGATGTCCAAGATGTAATGCAGAGGTGTCTTTCAAGAAGGATCGTTGTGATAACTGTGGACAAGAGCTGCGTAATTACCGCAGAGTTCTCAGTGCATCCAATATTTGCTATAACCGGGGCCTGGAACAGGCAAAGGTCAGAGATCTTTCCGGAGCGATCGCATCTTTGCACAAAAGCTTAAAATTTAACAAATTAAATACCAATGCAAGAGACCTGCTGGGTCTCATCTATTTTGAAGAAGGAGAGATCGTATCCGCTCTCAGCGAGTGGGTGATCAGTAAGCACTTTCAGAATGAGCATAATGAAGCAGATTATTATATCGGACTGATCCAGTCCAATCCGAACCGGCTGGAAACCTACAGTCAGATGGTGAAAAAATATAATTCTGCGTTGTTCTCTGCAAAGAATGGCGATGAAGATATGGCGATCATCCAGCTGAAAAAGGTGGTCAGCACCAATCCGAAGTTTATCCGGGCGCATCAGCTTCTGGCACTTCTCTATATGAAGACCGGCAAAAAGGAAAACCGGGTACGTGCGTACAAGCTGATGAAATCCATCAGTGGTGTGGATGTGACCAATACCACGACACTTGCTTATTTAAAGGAATTATCCGATGTTCATATCAAGGGCGAAAATGCGGCACCAAAGGTAGAAAAAGCAGCGGAACAGCCGGCGCGTAAGACGCTGCCAAGGGTAGATGAAAATGCCTATAAACCGATCACCCTGTATAAGGAAGAAAAACCATCGGTTCTGCCGTTTGTACATGTGCTGTTGGGACTGATCGCCGGAATCGTGATCATGCAGTTTTTGATCACCCCGGCATTAAAGCAGCACTCCAGCAATAAAGAAAACAAAGCATTTAAGACCTATAGTGAGAATCTGGCTTCCGGGGAAAGCGATGTCAGTACGCTGAAAAATGCCAATACGGAGCTGCAGAAGCAGGTGGATGAGCTGACGAAGAGACTGTCCGATTATCAGAGCGGCAATCCGACGGATCTGGATGGCGTTCAGGCAGTGTATGATAATCTGATCCAGGCGATGCAGTATTATATCAACAATGATAAGCTTTCTGCTGCCAAGGCTCTGGATAAAGTAGATCAGGATAGCCTGGCAGGAGAAGAGGCAAAGAAGTTTTATAAAAAGATCAAAAAAGAAACTTATTCTACAGCGTCAGAGTCTTTCTTTACAAAGGGAAGAGACTGCTACAATGGTCAGGGAGATTACGCCGGTAAGAAAGATTATGATAAGGCGATCAAGCTGCTCAAGAAGGCACTGAAGTTTAATGCGGATAATACAGATGCCATGTATTTCCTGGGACGCTGCTATCAGCAAAAGTCTGATTTTGAAACGGCGAAGCAGTATTACGATCAGGTAGTCAATGATTATCCGGATTCTGCCCGTGTTGCGGAGGCAAAGAGCAGACTGCGGGAGATCGGCCAGTAACCGATGCATCGACATAAGAGAAAATGATGGGGAGACCCGTCAGAGTGTACATTTTATTGTATCACTCTGGCGGGTCTTTTTTGTATATGGGAAATGCAGATTTTGTCTTTTAGTATTTGCAGCGGATCGCTGTAGGTTTTAAGAAAGGAATGGTGATTATTTTGAACCAAAAGGAACAGGAAGCAATTCATTATGAAATACAGCAAAATTGTCTGATCATCTATATCTCGCAGGATCTGGATCATCATACGGTAAATTTGCTGCGGGAACAGTCCGATCGTCTGATCGACGCAGGAGATATCCGTCATATTATCTTTGATTTTCGGGAGAATGATTTTATGGATAGCTCGGGGATCGGGTTGATCATGGGGCGGTATAAGAGAGTGATGTTCCGGGGAGGCAAGGCAGCCGTGACCAATGTTGGGAAGGAGATCGAGCGGATCTTTAATCTATCCGGATTGTTTCAGATCATTGAACGATATGCAACACCGGAGCAGGCAGTGGAAGGGCTTAATACCAAAAAGAACAGATAAGAAAGGGGCAGAAAATGAAACTGATCATCGATAGTAATTCACAAAATGAGGCATTTGCAAGAACTGTGGTAGCGGCATATATCACCCGTCTGGATCCGACTCTGGAGGAACTGGCGGATGTAAAGACCGCTGTATCTGAGGCTGTTACCAACAGTATTCTTCATGGATATAACAATGGAGAAGGGGAGATAGAGATCGTCTGTGAGATCAAGGGACAGGATATCATGGTGGAGATCACAGATCACGGAGTGGGCATCCCGGATATTGAAAAGGCCATGGAGCCTTTATATACCACGAAGCCGGAGTGGGAGCGTTCCGGCATGGGCTTTGCCTTTATGGAAGCGTTTATGGACGAGCTGGAGGTATATTCTGAGGTGGGGAAGGGCACCCGCGTCAAGCTGAGCAAGCACATTGGAGACAGAACATGAGAGTTGGCGTGGAGGGTGTCAAATGGATGCAATGGAATTATTAAAAAAAGCCCGTGCCGGTGACCGCCAGGCAAGAGATCAAATGGTGGAGGAAAATGTGGGACTTGTCTGGAATATCGTGAAACGATTTAATGGAAGAGGATATGATCCGGAGGATCTGTTTCAGATCGGCTGTATCGGACTGATCAAGGCGATCGATCATTTTAATCTGGAATTTGATGTAAAATTTAGTACATACGCTGTACCTATGATCCTGGGGGAGATCAAACGGTTTATGCGGGATGACGGCATGATCAAGATCAGCCGGACCATGAAGGAAAACGGCTGGAAGATAAAGCTGGCAGCACAGCGGCTGGGACAGGAGCTGGGACGTCAGGCAACGGTGGATGAGATCGCGGCGGCAACAGAGCTGGAACCGGAAGAGATTGCTGTAGCGATCGAGGCAAACCGGGATGTGGACTCCATATACCGGCCGGTCTATCAGCCGGAGGGGAAAGAAATTTACCTGATCGATCAGGTGGTGGCAGGTGAAAATTCCAGTGTCGGTTATGTATCCCGAACCGCAGCGGTACGGGGAAATGCCGGAGAGGCTGACTCCGGGGTGGATGCAGAAAAAGAAAAGGTGATCAATCACGTCCTGCTGGAACAGCTTCTGAGGACACTGGAAGAGAAGGAACGCAGGCTGATCACACTGCGTTATTATGAGGATAAGACCCAGACCCAGGTGGCAGCAGAGCTGGGAATCAGTCAGGTTCAGGTCAGCCGCCCTGAGAAAAAGATACTGTTACGGCTGCGGCAGGAGGTGGAATAGGTGTTTATTAAATAAAAGATGTATAAAATTTCCATCCCCAGGGAACAATTTACGGAAAAGAGAAAGGGGAAAATGCACCATGAAGAAGAAAAAAATGTGGTTTTATGTATTGGTGATCGGTATTATGACCTTGAGCACTGTCTGTTATATTGCAATCATGCGTAATGCGAAAACAACCTATGCCAACGGCAAATTTGTAGAGCAGGAGGGGGTTGACAATGAAATCCGATATTATTTACTTAAAACTGGAACAGAATAGTCAGGTATCCCATCCGAAGGTGCTGTTGGAGGATGTGGCAGAAATTCTTACTGCGGACAGTGCATTACAAAAAGAAGCCGGAAAGCTGGTGCTTTATACATTTCAGAAGGAAAAAGAGCAGAAGCTTGTTTTTTCTGCCATGAAAGTCATTGATCTGCTGCAGAAGCAGCGGCCGGAGCTGCAGGTGGTAAATATCGGGGAACCGGATTTTATTGTAGAGTTTAAGGACACTCCAAAGCCGTCAAAATTTATGGAGATCTGCAAGGCGGTGCTGGTGAGTCTGATCATATTTTTTGGAGCAGGCTTTACGATCATGACATTTAATACGGATGTCAGTGTGGGAGATGTATTTTCTCTGTTTTATAAGCTGGTCATGGGAACGAAGCAGACCAAGGGAAGTATCATGGAAATCACTTATTGCGTCGGAATCGCAATAGGGATCCTGGGTTTTTATAATCA
>JBNMJP010000002.1:0-38034 GCA_050873905.1 Jutongia sp.
CTTTTATATATTTACTTTTCAACATTCCTGATGGGCGGTTTTTCCGGACTGATCGTAACAGATATTGCCCTTATCTGCGCTTCTCTGAAACGGGATGGCAAAAAACGGATTCCTATGTTTCGTGCCATTTTCTCCAAGAAAAAAATTATCCGGCTGCTTCGTTCTTATGACCGTTTTTTTTCTTATGAAAAATTCGAAAGTCAGATTGTTGCCCTGATCCGCATGACCGTATTTGCAGAGGATCCATCTTCCCTAACTTCTTACCGGGGAACAAAGCTGGACCCCCGTTTTCGTGATATTGTTGAAATGACACACTCCACTTCTCTGGTTCTTCAAAACGTATCCAGAGAAGGAAATCTCCTGTCTCTGACGCTGCGTACCTGGTGGCTAAATTACAACGAAACAAATGGTAACATCAAAAAAACCGGCGACTGCATTGACGTCACATTACGTCGTGATATGAGTCATCCGGAAATGTCTGGTTTTTCTATTACATCTGTCCATTGTCCAAGCTGCGGCGGAAGTTTTGATGCAGTTCGCCAGCACACCTGTCCGTATTGTGGGACAGATTACCATATGGAAAATGAAAGCTGGACCATAGAAAATTTAAAGCTGATCCGTTAACGGGATCAGCTTTTATTATACATCTGCCATGCTATACAAAAAATCAATGATCTGTCGTATATTTGCTGTGGTATCTCTCTGATAGATCACTTCCTGTTCCAGCTCATGGGAAACATTATTGACCTGAAATGCCGTTTCCAGTACCTTATCCAGAATCTTTTCAATCTCTTCAAAGGAATCCTCTCTCTCCCTGGCATCACCATTTTTCATCAGAGAGGCATATTCCCTCGCCTTACTGGTCAATGTCACCAAAGAGTCGGTGATATTAATCGCATCAAAGGACATCTGTTCCATGGAGCTCATAGAAGTTTCCATTCGTTCCACAACACTTTGCGTAGCGTTCTCTGTTTTTTTCCATTCCATATCTTCCATTCTTCTCCTCATTTCGCCATCCCTTAGAATGACAACTGATATTTATGCAGACCACCTTTTCCATAGTGGTTATAAAATCTCCAACAACTCATACACATTGGAAATTCCGATCAGCTTTAACCCCTTCAGATCCATTTGTTCCAGATCCAGCTGGCGTCTGTTCACCTCCGGAAGAATGCACCGTTCAAAGCCAAGCTTCGCCGCCTCCTGCACTCTTGCCTCTGCCATGCTGACTGCACGGACTTCTCCTACCAGACCAATCTCACCAAAACAAATTGTCTTGCCGTCAATTACCTGATTGCGATAGCTGGATAAAATCGCTAAAACGATTCCCATATCCACCGCCGGTTCATTCAAACGCATTCCACCTGCCACATTGATATAGGCATCCATATCATTCATACGGACACCAAGACGTTTTTCCAACACGGCAAGCAGCAGATTGACCCGGTTAAAATCAATCCCTGCCGCAGTCCTTTTGGGATAATTAAAGTTGGTCTGACATACCAGTCCCTGTACCTCTACAAGGATCGGTCTGGTACCCTCCATAGAGCATGCAACCACAGAGCCCGGTGCATCCTCCGGCTTTCCCTGCAGCATAAACTCTGACGGATTAGATACCTCTGCCAGACCGGAACCACGCATTTCAAAAACACCCACCTCATTGGTGGAGCCAAAACGGTTCTTAACCCCTCGCAGAAAACGGTACGATGCCCCTCCGTCTCCTTCAAAGTAAAGAACCGTGTCTACCATATGCTCCAGAACTCTTGGGCCCGCTACAACACCTTCCTTGGTGACATGACCCACAATAAAGATAGAAATGGACATGCCCTTTGCAAGACGCAGCAGCGTGCTTGTCGTCTCGCGAACCTGTCCCACACTGCCGGGAGCAGAACCAATCTCCTCCCTGTACATAGTCTGTATGGAGTCAATGATCACAACATCCGGTACCGCTCTGGTAATCGTTTCCGCTACAATATCCAGATCTGTCTCACTCATAACCAGCAGATCAGACTGAAATACTCCCAGCCGCTCTGCCCTCATTTTGATCTGCTTTTCAGACTCCTCTCCGGATACATAAAGAACCTTCCGCCCCTGCTGCACCAGCTTCTGGCACATCTGCAACAGCAGAGTAGATTTGCCGATGCCCGGATCTCCTCCAACTAACACAAGAGATCCTACAACAATACCGCCACCCAGTACCCGGTCCAACTCCTCAATACCACTGACGATCCGTGTTTCCTCCGAAAACTGTACCTCTGATAATTTCGATGGTTCCCGTATTTCCTTCCGTGCCACAGCCTTTCCTGTGGAGGTGCGTACAACCGGCTCCTCCACAAAGCTGTCCCACGCCTTACAGCCCGGACACTGTCCCTGCCATTTTGATGACTCATATCCACATTCCTTGCAGAAGAATGTGGTCTTACTTTTTGCCTTTGCCATAAATTATAACTTTTTCACCTTAATCTGTGATGTCTGTCCCGGATTCAGCTCCACGCTGACATTGAGCTTTCCACCCAGATTTGTTTTCATTCTGCCAACATCAATCCCGTCTACAAATACCTTGTACTCTGTCTCAGGCTCCAGTTCCAAAGTAATAGAGGAATCCTCCCATCCTTCTACGTTGAACTCGATCTGATCCTCCGTACTCTTCATATTGGTTACCACAGTTCCTGGTACAGACTCGTAGACAAACATTCCGTTTCTCTCCAGCTTTGTAATCTCTTTAAAGGTCTTGATCTTGTACAAGTCTCCCTCATACTCAAAGTCTGACTTTTTCTGCTTGGTATCGAAATCAAAATTACCAAAGCTGAGTGTTCCGTCTGCCTCCTTGCGGATCAATTCTGTAATCACTGCCATTTCATTATCCTCCCGTATTTTTGTGGTTTTATCGTATGTTTAGCATACCATAAACCATTTATTTTTTCTACTATTAAAGCTTTGAAAATGTGATCTTTTCGTCTTCACAATCTACCTTAATGTGATCTCCTGCCGCTATCGTACCATCTAACAGCTCATCTGCCAGCTTATCCTCTAATTGTGTCTGAATCGCACGTCGTACCGGACGCGCTCCGTAATTCTTGTCAAAGCCGCTTTTTGCCAGATGCGCGATGGCTTCCTCTGTCACCTCCAGAGAAAGATTCATCTGAGCTTTCGTCCTTTTATTCAGGATATTCAGCATGATCTTCACAATCTGCTGGATATTCTCCTGTGTCAATGTATGGAATACAAGGATCTCATCAATACGATTGATAAACTCCGGCTTAAAGATCTTTTTGACCTCCTCCATCACACCGTCCTTCATCTTATGGTAATCAGCCTCGGCATCCTCCTGTACACCAAATCCCAGATGCTTTGGCTCAATGATCCTCTGCGCACCGGCATTGGATGTCATAATGATGATGGTATTTTTGAAGCTGACCTTGCGTCCCTGTGCATCGGTAACGTGACCATCCTCCAGAATCTGCAGGAGAATGTTAAAAACATCGGTATGTGCCTTTTCAATCTCATCAAACAAAATTACAGAATACGGATGACGACGTACTTTTTCACTTAACTGTCCTCCATCCTCATATCCCACATATCCCGGCGGTGAACCGATCATTTTAGACACACTGTGCTTCTCCATATATTCGGACATGTCAACGCGGATAATGTCATCCTCCTTGCCAAACACAGCTTCTGCCAGTGCCTTGGAAAGCTCCGTCTTTCCCACACCGGTCGGTCCCAGGAATAAAAAGGAACCGATTGGACGCTTCGGATCCTTCAGCCCCACACGTCCTCTGCGGACCGCTTTGGAAACCGCCTTCACTGCTTCCTCCTGCCCAACGACTCTCTCATGAAGGATATCCTCCAGATGTCTCAGACGTTCCATTTCCTCTTCCTGCAACTGCTGCACCGGAATCTTTGTCCAGTCCGCGATCACTGCTGCAATCTCATTTTCTGTTACACAAAGCTCCTGTGCATCCTTATGTTTTTCCTGATCCTTGCGGATCTTTGCAATCTTCTTTTCTAATGCTTCCTGCTGTCTCTTGATCTCTCCCGCATGGGCATAATCCTTATCCCGGATTGCCTGCTCCTTGTCCTTCTCAAGCTGCACCTGCTCCTCTTCCAGACCACGAAGCTCCGGTGAGATCATATACCGCTTCAGTCCTGCTCTGGCACATGCCTCGTCAATGGCATCGATTGCCTTATCCGGCAGAAAACGGTCATTCACATATCTTGCAGCCAGTCTGACTGCTCCCGTAATGGCTCCCTCCGTCAGCTTCACATGATGATGCTCCTCGTATCTTGGTGCCAGCCCCCGCAGGATCTCAATAGACTCCTCCTCCGTAGGCTCTTCCACCACAACTGACTGGAAACGTCTCTCTAGTGCTGCATCCTTCTCAATATATTTGCGGTATTCCTCCCTGGTAGTTGCTCCGATCAGCTGGATCTCTCCTCTGGCCAGAGACGGCTTCAAAATATTGGCCGCATCAATGGCGCCCTCGGCTCCACCTGCACCAATGATCGTATGGATCTCGTCAATAAACAGAAGAATATTACCGCTCTGCATAACCTCCTTCAGAGACCGCTTGATGCGCTCCTCAAACTCACCACGATACTTGGAACCGGCAACCATCCCTGACAGATCCAACGTAAGCACCCGCTTGCCCGCCAGAATCTTCGGAATATCCTCGGATACGATCTTCTGGGCAAGCCCTTCTACAACAGCAGTTTTACCCACACCAGGCTCTCCGATCAGGCACGGATTGTTTTTGGTACGGCGGCTGAGGATCTGAATGATCCGCTCAATCTCCCGTTCTCTTCCGATGACCGGATCCAGCTTTGCCTCTCTTGCCAGTGCAGTCAAATCCCGGCTGTACTGATCCAGTACCGGCGTCGCCGATTTATTTTTGCGGCTTTTCTGCTTCATATATTCATTCTTGGCAGCGTTCATATCCTGACCGGATGCGGTCAATGCATCCACATATAACTTCTGCACATTAATCCCCTTTGTATTGAGCAGACGTACTGCAATGCAGTCTGCCTCCTTCAACAGTGCGATCAGAAGATGCTCTGTTCCTGCCTCTGATATTCCTAGACGTTCCGCCTCTTCTTGGGCCGCTGTCATAATCTTCTGTGCCCGCGGAGTAAAACGTCCCTCATCCGCTACCAAAACACCAGAATCCGTCGAGATCGTTTCATCGATCAGATCTAATATTTTCTGCTCCTCCACCCCATTGGCACGCAGTACCTCTGATGCCACACCGGAGTTTCGAATTAAAGCAACCAGTAAATGTTCTGTGCCCACATAATTATGTCCCAGTTCTTTGGCTATTTCCTGTGCATCACTCAGCACTTTCCGGGCCTTTTTTGTAAAACGATTTTGCATCCTTCCAAATCCTCCATTTACTCTTTTCTCAACCAGCGGCGTTTTTCTTCCAACCGCTGTTCTATTTCATTCAACCTCTTCTCCCGGCTGTCAGAATCCACATTCTCCCATTCCTCCGGATCGATATCTTTTTTCGTTTTCTCTGGATCTGCCATCCATTCTGTCTCCTCAATATCCTCCCCTGCCTTTTCTTCTTTTAATGCATTGGCAAGCAGAACCGCAACCATTACAAATCCCACCACTGCAAGACAAAGGATCACAATACAGATTTCCTTCGTCAGGCCACCTGACTCCTTTGTTTTTTCTGCTATTTCTGACGTTGCAGCCGTGGTCTGTAAGGTCTTATCCATGGCAGCATCCCCACTGTCTGTCTGATTCGTCGATTCTTCCGGCTTCATGGAGATTTCCGGTGCCCCCGTTGTTTCCTCCTTCAACTCTTCCTCTGTCTGCGGGAGCATCTGCTGTTTTTCGTATTTTTTTATTTTACGCTGATACTCTTTCTTGGAAATCACCTGTATTTCCAAAGAAGCCGACCCCACAGACAATTTCGTATCTTCCTCTGCCTTTTTTATCTGGCGGTATCTCTTCAATGCCACAGAACTTGTCCCCGCTTTTCTCGCTCGAAACTGCAGGGAATACTTTATCCTCTGTGTCCCTGTATCCCTGTCGAGATCTTTAATGTGTATCTCATCATCATTTCCACTGGCAACGCTTCCCCCTGTAATAAACTGCATTACATTCTGGTTATAAGAAAAATATCCCTCAAAACCACTGATCTCTTCATCTGAGGTCACAGTGACAATGATGTAAAATATATCCCCTTTGACAATATCCTGCTGAGATTTCTGAATCGTAACCTGAGCAACAGCTGCCTGCGTCCTGACTTTCATCTGGAAACATCCTGCAAATACCAGAAATCCTATGATAAACCATCTTCTGAATCTGCCTTTCATTGCTGCGCTCCTTATCATTTTCTGTTTCTATATACAAATTTATTTTTTACGTTTAACCTTTATTTTGTACTTTCTAACAGCCCCGCTTTGCGCCTTAACCTTCACAATATATGTCTTAGACTTCACCTTGGCTGCCAGCTTCTTTTTGCCACTGCCGGATACCTTTGCCGTCGAACTGACCGGACTGGCATTGATCCGAATAGATCTGACTTTCTTATTCACCTTAAGGCTGTATATCTCATGGCCATCATCCCCGGATTTAAACGGCGATTGAAAGGAATATCCCTTTACCGATAAAGACTTGAGATAATTATTCGTACTAACGGTCTGCGCCGTCTGCTGTGCCTCTCCGGACGGAATCGGACATACAACAGATGGCATACCGGAATATACCGGTATAGAAAATACAATGTTCATCTGTGCCTTATCTGTACCATATGCCTCTGCCGTCTTTAATGCTTCACTCCACGGAGCCTCAATATTTGACATATACTGATGATTATACGTATTATTGGACGTTACATTAAACTTCTGCAGATATAATGTATTCTGTCCAATATTGATATAATTACTGCCCAGATACTGTGCACCACCAACAATTGCCTTATACTGCGTATTCCATGGACGCAGATAAGTGGTATCCTTATTGGCCCATGCAAGGCCATTGGCTACTGCGCCTCCCGCTTTTGTACTGTTGTTGGCACCGATATTATAGAAATTGTAAATTCCCTCGTATCCCTTCACGGTACCCGATACAGAAGAACTCATGCTGGTTGATCCTGTTACGACCTCCTGTTTTACTCGGGATGCCAGATGATATGGACTCACACCGGAAAGAGCCGCCGCATCCATAAACGTCTTAGAATATGTCGTTGTTACTGACTTTCCGGAGTCATCCGTATATTGATAAGAACTCTTATACATTGGAGTGTTCTTTAATACATTTTCCACACCACTCTGATTTTGTGCGTCTTTCTGGTATTCTAGACTCTCAAACTGGAAAATTCCGCTTTCATTCAGGAAATTTCTTGGATCCATATAATAACGAACTGCCTTTTCGGAAGCGGTTACCCAAGTGGAACCATCAAAAGGTATGTAGGTTCCAGTGGAAGCATTATATGCTCCCTCCTCCTGAGATTTCCAGTCACTGGATTTGCTGTTGGAAATCAAGTTAAGTCCTACCTTGCCTTCATTATCTACTGCTGTAGACCAGTCAATTCCTGTCTGATATGCCTTAAACGTCCACTTTGGATACTTTTCATGCAGTGCCTGAAGTGCAGTGATATAACTGCTTGGGAAGCCCTGCTTGATCATTTCCTGTTTAAACTGCTTGTCAGTAAGAACTGCAGTACTTCCAGTACTATTGTCTGTCTCACCGGAAGACGGTGCTTCGGTACTTTTTGGTTCCGGAGTTTTGGTTGGCGCCGGAGTCGTCTTTTCTACAAAAAGATTTTCCTGCTCACCATTTACCACTTCTTCCACCTGAACCGTTTTGAAACGAACCAGATTGGCAGTGACATATCCCCGATATACCTTTTTGTTATATGTAACATCCACACAAATATACTTCACACCAGAAACAATCTTCTCTGAAAGCATCAGAACCTCTGTACCGTTTTTCATAATGATCGGATTTCCATCTGCCTTCACAATTTCTGTTGCACCTGCTTTTTTCTTTAACGTTACCTGTCTGGAAGTCGAAATCACTCCGGGCATTGCCGACTTATAATCTGCCTTGATAGAATCAGCCGGCACATATCCTTCTCTTTTTTCACCATTATAGGTAAAAGATACTTTATAGTACTTCACACCATACATTGCAGATTCCGAAAGAATACGAACTTTTTTATTTTTGAAAAGCCGCACAGCTGCACCGTCCACCTTCATAAGGCTTCCACTGCGGACCGCTCTGCTACGAACCAATACAGCAGAAGGGTATGCTGTTCCATATACCTCCGAATTCATATCACCGCTCATAACAGCAAGATTCTTCATGGGAACGTATCCCACAAGCCCTTTGGATTTTTTCTTCAGACGTATTTTGTACCATTTTTTATTCTGCGCCAAAATTGTAACCTGCTCTTCATTTTTGAGACTTACTTTCGTACTGCCGCTTTTCAGACAGGCATATTTTGTCCCCGGTCCTTTCCGGACATTAAGGATTTTCCCTGTACGCACTGTACCTACAGCAGTAGCATATGTAATGCCTCCTCTCTGCTGTACTTTGCAGAATCCAACAACACCCAGCAAAAATACACCGGCTATGATCAAGCCTCTATACCTTCTGTCCATTTTCTCCCTCATTTCTTATTTCAGCATCTGCTTTAAATCCTCTGTATCAAATAAATAATGGGAACCACAGAAATCACAGTTCACCTCTACCGGTTCACCTGCATCGACCATCTCCTGAAGGTCTTTTCTGCCTATACTTGCAATGGCACGGGATACACGCTCTCTGGAACAATTGCAGTGATACTGTGTCGGTATCGTATCCAGAAAATCAATATCCATTCCATCCATCAGATAGCGGATGATGTCCTCCGGTGTCATTCCCTGTTCCAAAAGCTTTGTTACCGAATCCACCTCTCCAAGACGCTTTTCCAGACGGTCGATCACTGCATCATCTGCATTTGGCATAACCTGAATGATAAATCCGCCTGCCTGCTTTACATGATTGTCCTTCTCCATCAGAACGCCCAGTCCCACGGACGAAGGAACCTGCTCACTTGCTGCATAATAATATGTGAGATCCTCCGCAATCTCTCCGGATACCAGATGGGTCTGGCCATTGTACGGCTCTTTCAGACCAATATCCCGAATCACATTCAGGAAACCCGGTCCAACCGCCCCGGAAACATCCAGCTTCCCCTTGCTGTTCGGCGGAAGCATAACCTGTGGGTTCTTTACATAGCCCTTGACATTGGCTGCGGAGTCAGCCGTCACTGTAATGCCTCCAATAGGACCGCCACACTCGATCTGAAGTGTCAGCACATCCTTATCTCCCTTCATCATACAGCCCATCATACTTCCCGCTGTCAGAAGTCTTCCCAGTGCCGCCGCTGCCACAGGACTCAGATCATGAATCTCACGGGCCTTTTCCACAAGTCCTCCTGTGGTACACGCAAACACGCGAAGCTGCTGCTCTGCCGCAGTTGCTCTTACAATATAATCTTTATTCTCTGCCATTGTTCCTCTCTCCTGTCACTCTCTGCAAAATGCAGAAATATTATTAAGTCTTAAAATAACTCCGGATTCCCCGGGTTATTTATTTTTTACTACAAAATATATCCGTTCACTATCCGAAGCCGCAGGCTGCCTTGTAAACGCCTCATAGACTGCACAACAGTCCATCCCGCTTTCTTTGATCCACTGCTGCACCTGCTCCGGATCATATGCCTTCTGATAATGAAGCTCATCACATCTGGAAAACAGATCTCTTTCCTCGTCCTCCAGTAGATATACTGTCAGAAGATACTCATTGATCCCGGTGTCCTCGTGGTATTCATTTTCCCACAGAAAGCTGGCATCGTCACGGTTCTCTGCGATCATGCGGTTTCCCAGCACATCCTGATAAAAATGTCTGGTTTTCATGTCAAATACAAAAACACCACCGGCTTTCAGAAAATGCTTTACTCTCGCAAACACCTTCTGCAGGTCCTGTGGTTCCAATAAATAGTTCATTCCATCACACACGCAGTAAACCGCATCCACCGGATATGGCAGATCCAGCTCTCTCATGTCCTGCTGTACCAGCAGTACATCCGGGATATCCTTGTCTCTGGCTACCATAAGCATATCATCGGAGCTGTCCAGTCCGATGATACTGTCATAGCCCTTTGACATCATGCGCTCTGTCATGGTTCCCGTACCACATCCCAGCTCCAGCAGTGTTCCTCCTGTCACTCCATGCTCCTGAAAAAGACCATGAAGATACTCTGCCCACATGTCATACGGAATATTATCCATAAAAAGATCGTAACAATAAGCAAATCCGTTATAGGCATTTTCATTGTATGACTTTTCACTCATGTTCTTCGTCTCCACTCACTGTTGCTGTTACACCTGAAATTCCAGATAGTTAATTTAATTTTAGCATACAAGAGCGGATCCCGCAACCTACAATTCATCCAAAGTCTTATAATAATGGGGCAGAAATTCCCGACAGAATATATCCGCTTCCGGACATTCCAGAGATGCCACCGCATTCTGCAGCGTCTCCTTCGCCTTCAGGAACTCCTGATTCCCCGCTTTCTGTTCCTCGATACATTTGATCAGGGCTGAAAGCTTATCGGCAGCCTTTACCAGCCGCCGCTCCTCTTCCTTCATCTGATTCTCCAGAAGGTATGGCTCATACGCTTCTCTCAGGTCCTCCGGCAGCCGCTGCAAAAGGCGTCTGGCTGCCCCTGCCTCGATCTCCTTATATGCCTCCTGTATCTTGTCATTTTTGTACTTGATCGGAGTCGGCATATCTCCCGTAATGATCTCTGTACAGTCGTGATACAGACCGATCATTGCGATCTTTTCTGCCGGATAGTGTCTGCCCAGACGTTTATTGCCAATGATCGCCAGCGCATGGGCGATCATCGCCACTTCCATGGAATGCTCACTGATATTCTCCTCATACGAGTTACGCATTAAAGCCCAGCGGTTGATAAATTTCATCCTTGCCATCATGGCAAAAAACGTATTTTCTGATTCCATTGATACCCTCCTTCACGATCCAGCCGGCATCCCCCCCGGCTTCTGCCAGCCGGACCATACATTATAAGCCGTCTTGTTGTATTTCCGTTATTTCTTCCGGTCTTTGTCGATCATCTTCTGAATGTAGTATCCCGTATAGGACTGCGGCATCTTTGCCACCTCCTCCGGTGTCCCTTGGGCGATCACGGTACCTCCCCGGTCTCCGCCCTCCGGGCCGATATCGATAATATAATCCGCCGTCTTGATCACATCCAGATTATGCTCAATGACAATGACCGTATTTCCACCTTCCGCCAGTCGGTGAAGGATATCGATCAGCTTGTGGACATCCGCAAAATGAAGACCTGTCGTTGGCTCGTCCAACACATATACTGTCTTACCGGTACTTCTGCGGCTCAGCTCCGTGGCAAGCTTGATACGCTGTGCCTCACCTCCGGACAATGTCGTAGACGGCTGTCCCAGCTTCACATAAGAAAGTCCCACATCATATAATGTCTTGATCTTGCGGTAAATGGAAGGGATCGGCTCAAAAAAGGTCATCGCTTCCTCCACAGTCATGTCAAGCACCTCAAAGATATTCTTACCTTTATACTTTACATCCAGCGTCTCCCGGTTATATCTCTTGCCATCACAGACCTCACATGGCACATAGATATCCGGCAGGAAATTCATCTCGATCTTGATGATACCGTCTCCCTGACATGCCTCACAACGTCCGCCCTTGACATTGAAGCTGAAACGTCCCTTTTTGTAGCCTCTTGCCTTTGCCTCCTGTGTAGATGCAAAAAGATCACGGATCATATCAAATACTCCGGTATACGTAGCCGGATTAGATCTCGGCGTCCTGCCGATCGGTGACTGGTCAATATTGATCACCTTATCAAGCTGCTCCAGTCCCTCAACGCAGTCATGCTTCCCCGGAATAAAACGGGCACGATTCAGCTTTCTTGCAAGCTCCTTATACAGGATCTCATTGACCAGAGAACTCTTTCCGGAACCAGATACACCGGTTACACATGTCATAACACCCAACGGGAACGAAACATCAATATTTTTGAGGTTGTTTTCTCTGGCTCCCCGGACAGTGATCCACCCCGTCGGCTCCCGCCGCTCAGACGGCACCGGAATCCGGATCCTGCCACTCAGATACGCTCCGGTCACAGAATCCTTACACTTCATGATGTCCTTGACACTGCCGGCAGCAACCACCTCACCGCCGTGTGTTCCTGCTCCCGGACCGATATCCACAATATAGTCCGCCGCATACATGGTATCCTCATCATGCTCCACCACGATCAGTGTGTTTCCCAGATCCTTGAGCTTTTTCAAAGTCTGGATCAGCTTGTCATTGTCTCTCTGGTGAAGACCGATACTTGGCTCATCCAATATATACGCTACACCAACCAGACCGGAACCGATCTGTGTCGCAAGACGGATTCGCTGGGCCTCTCCACCGGACAGGGAGCCTGTGGCTCTCGCCAGCGTCAGATACTCCAGCCCCACATCCAGCAGGAACTGCAGTCGTGCCTTGATCTCCCGTAATACCAGCTTTCCGATGGCAAGCTGGTGTGGTGTCAGCTCCAGTCCCTGCATAAAGTCCATCAGCTTACTGATGGAAAGCTCTGTCACCTCGGCGATATTTTTGTCTCCGACCGTAACTGCCAGAGCCTCCGGCTTCAGACGTTTGCCGCCACATTCCGCACATGGCGTGATCCGCATAAAGCTCTCATATTCCTTCTTCATGCGCTCAGAACCGCATTCTCTGTAACGTCTCTGAACATTTTTGATCACACCCTCAAAAGCCACATCATATACTCCGACACCTCTCTGCCCCCGGTACTTCACCTTGACCACTCTGCCATCGGTGCCGTGCATCAGCATATGACGGATGTCCTCCGGAAGCTCCTCATATGGTGTGTTGATATCAAAACCATAGGAATCTACCAGCGCATCCAGAATACATCTGCAATAGCTGCTGGTATCCTTTGCAGACTGCCAGCCATTCACCACCAGAGCACCGTCTGCCAGACTCAGAGACGGATCCGGGATCATCAGCGCCTCATCAAACTCCATCTTGACACCGATACCATGACAGACCGGACACGCTCCAAATGGATTATTGAAGGAGAAGGTTCTCGGCTCCAGCTCATCAATGCTGATCCCGCAGTCCGGACAGGAAAAGCTCTGGCTGAAGCTCATCTGCTCTCCTCCCGGAATGTCAACGATCATCAGACCATCGGACAGCTTGAGTACATTCTCAATAGAATCCACAAGACGCTTCCGGATCCCTTCCCTCACCACAAGACGATCCACCATAACCTCTATATTATGCTTTTTATTTTTCTCAAGGGATATCTCCTCCGACAATTCATATAAGTGGCCATCTACAACGACTCGTACATAGCCGCTCTTGCGGGCAGATTCAAATACCTTGACATGCTGCCCCTTCCGTCCCCGCACAACAGGAGCAAGAAGCTGGATCCTGGTACCCTCCGGCAGCTCCATGATCTCGTCTGCCATCTGATCCACCGTCTGTGCATAAATCTCCTTACCGCACTTCGGACAGTGTGGAATACCGATCCGGGCATATAATAAACGATAATAATCGTAAATCTCTGTCACTGTACCCACTGTAGATCTGGGATTGCGGTTCGTGGACTTCTGGTCAATGGAAATCGCCGGCGGCAGTCCCTCAATGGAATCCACATTCGGCTTCTCCATCTGTCCCAGAAACTGACGTGCATAAGAGGACAGCGACTCCATGTAACGACGCTGTCCCTCTGCATAGATCGTATCAAACGCCAGAGAGGACTTTCCGGAACCACTGAGTCCTGTAAACACAACGAACTCGTCTCTCGGTACATCCAGATCGATCTCCTTGAGATTGTGCTCTGCCGCCTTGCGGATCTTTATATATTTTTTTAACTCTTCATGCTTTGCCATAATAAACCATGCCTTTCTGCCGTATGCCCCATGCATCCGGATACAAGTCATAAACATTTCCATTTTGTTTCTGATTACGATATCATAGCATGTTTTATTTTCTTTTTCAAGTACATATGTTCGATTTTTCCATATCTGTCAGAAACTCCCACTTCTTAAAAATTGTCTGTTTCTGACCTTTCCGAGCTGTATGGTGAATCCCCCCTGTCCGTAACGATCCTGTATCCGATGGATTCCATGCGGCGGTTCAGACAGCCACGACATTCTGCCGCCTCCTCCCCGGTACAGATCTTGTGGTCATACAGGGCATATTTCTTTCTCACCGCCACCGGTGACAGATTCGGCATCACGACATTGGCTCCCGCCTGTATCCCCATCTCACGCCCCAGAGGATGAATGGTTCCCAGTGCCGTGGTTGCCGGAAGCAGCACCTGTTTTTCCTGAAGCCGCAGTAAGCTCAGCAGAAACAAAGTCAGCTCCAGACTTCCCTGTGCTTCCCCGGCAAACGGTGTCCCCGCTGCCGGTACAAAAGGACCGATCCCTACCATATGAGGCTTCAGCTCATGAATAAATTCCATATCCTGCGCAAGCTGCTCCGGCCCCTGTTCCGGAGAACCCACCATAAAGCCGCAGCCCACCTGATAGCCGATCTCCTTCAGGGCATAAAGACATTCCTTTCGGTGAACCGGAGACATTTCTGCCGGGTGCATAGTACGGTAATGGGCATCATCTGCTGTCTCATGACGCAGGAGATAACGGTCTGCCCCCGCCTCATACCATCTGCGGTACGTTTCCCTACTTCTCTCCCCCACCGATAACGTGATGGCACATGCAGGATATTTCTCCTTGATCTCACGGATCAGCTCCTCATACCATTCATCCTGGTAAAAGCCATCCTCGCCCCCCTGCAGGACAAAGGTACGAAATCCCAGCTCCCAGCCTTCCTCACAGCATGCCAGGATATCCTCCTTCGACAACCGGTAACGGTCTGCCCCCGGATTGCTGCGACGGATCCCGCAGTAATAGCAGTCATTTTTGCAGTAATTGCTGAACTCGATCAGACCACGGACATAGATATCCGTCCCGAAAACCGCCTGTGCCACAGTTCTCGCCTTCTGTGCCGCATAGTCCCGCAATTCCTCATTTCCATACGCAGAAAGGAGCGTGATCCACTCCTCACGCTCCAGACATTCCTCTTTCTCCAGCTTATCAATCAAACCAAACATATTGGATAACCTCCGTTGCCCTTTTACTTTGCTGCCAGCTCCAACATCTTCTCCAATGGCTTGCAGGATTTTTCTGCAATCTCCGGATCCACGATCATTTCCGGCTGCAGTGTCTCCAAAGCATTTTTTACCTTTTCTAATGTAATCTTTTTCATGTTCGGACAAAACTGACGATGTCCTACGGAATAGAATTTCTTGTCCGGATTCTTCTGTGCCAGTTCATAAAAGACACCCATCTCCGTACAGATGATAAATTCCTTTGCATCACTCTCTGTCGCATAGTCGATGATCTGTGAGGTACTTCCAATGAAGTCCGAAAGCTCCAGCACATCTCCGGTACATTCCGGATGGGTCAGTACCTCTGCCTCCGGATGTGCCTCCTTTGCCTTTAACAGCTCATCCGCATGAATGCTTTTGTGTACATGACAAAATCCGTCATTGAAAATAAAATGCTTCTCCGGAAGCTGCTTTGCCACATAACGACCCAGATTTTCATCCGGAATAAAATAAATATTCTTTTCTTTGAGATTGCGCACCACCTTAATGGCATTGGAAGATGTCACACAGACATCGGAATGTGCTTTCAGCTCGGAGGTAGAATTCACATAGCAGACAACCGCAACGTCATCCCACTCTTTACGCACTTCCTCAATCTTTGCCACCTCAGCCATATGTGCCATGGGGCAGTCCGCAAATTCATCCGCCATGACAACCTTTTTGCCGGGATTCAGCACCTTGGCACTCTCTCCCATAAAGGATACGCCGCAAAATATAATTGTCTGTTCCTTCAATTCAATGGCAAGCTTGCTCAGGAAATAAGAATCTCCCACATAATCCGCGATTGCCTGTACCTCACCGTCTACATAATAATGAGCAAGAATTACCGCATCCTGCTTTTCCTTTAACTCCAGTATCTCTTTTTTTAACTGTTCTACATTTGTCTCCTGCATTTTTCTCCTCTTTTCCGACGAAATCTGTCTCCTTCGTCTCCGATCCTGCTTCTGCCGCAGGCTTCTCTGTCAACATATGCCCTGTATAAATTTATATCCCAATCATTATTTATTGCCCTAAACCGCATGAAGATTTTTCAGCGAAATGTCCATGATCGGAGCCGAATGGGTCAGCGCACCACTGGACACATAATCCACACCCACATCGATCATATTCTGAATATTCTCTCTTGTGACATTTCCGGAGCACTCTGTCAGTGCCCGTCCGTCAATCAGCTTCACAGCTTCTTTCATCTTATCCGGCGTCATATTATCCAGCATGATAATATCGGCACCTGCCTCTACTGCTTCCTTTACCTGATCTAACGTCTCCACCTCAACCTCGATCTTATGTACAAAAGATGCGTATGCCTTCGCCATCTGAACAGCCTTTGTGATGCTTCCTGCCGCACCAATATGATTGTCCTTGAGCATCACACCGTCCGACAGATTATAACGATGATTGCTGCCACCGCCTACCTTTACGGCATATTTTTCAAACAGACGCATGTTCGGTGTCGTCTTTCTGGTATCCAGAAGGGTCGTACTGCTGCCCTCCAGAAGCACTGCGATCTCATGAGTATACGTGGCAATTCCACTCATTCTCTGAAGATAATTGAGTGCCGTTCTCTCTCCGGACAAAAGGGCACGGATATCTCCTGTGACAACTGCCATGAGATCTCCCGCATGAACGAAATCTCCCTCCTTCACCTTCATATCAAAAGCAACCGTATCGTCCAGAAGCTCAAATACTCTCTGGAAAACCCACAGACCACAGATCACTCCATCCTGCTTGCAGATCAGATCCACCTGTCCCTTCTGATACTCCGGCATCACACAATTCGTAGAAATATCCTCGCTTGTAATATCCTCCTCCAATGCCAGACGGATATATCGGTCCGCATTCATCTTCATAAATGTTGTATCACTCATGTCTCTTTTTCTCCTTTTCAATTTCATCTAAGACTAACTGTTTATACTCTGCCTGAAGCTTCTCCAGATCCTCATAGGCTGACAGATCCGTCATTCCGGAAATATCCTTCGGCTCCGGCAGCTTTTTCTCTGTAATCTCCTTTGCGGAACGATCCGCAAATACCATGGACTCCAGAAGGGAATTGCTTGCCAGACGGTTCGCACCGTGGACCCCGTTGCAGGAGGTCTCCCCCACCGCATAAAGACGTTCCATGGAAGTCATGCTGGACAGATTCACCTTAATACCTCCCATAAAATAATGCTGTGCAGGCACCACCGGCACCGGCTCCTTGGTCACATCATAGCCTTCCTCCAGACAGCGCTGATAAATATTCGGGAAATGACTGCGAATCTCCTCTTCCGGAATCCGTTCCAGAGAAAGCCGTACATACGGCATATCATCCTCTGCCATCTGCTTCCGGATTGCTGCCGTCACCACATCCCTCGGCAAAAGCTCATCCACAAAACGCTCTCCCTTTTTATTAAGAAGGATCGCTCCCTCTCCCCGGACTGATTCGGAAATCAGGAAACGGCGCCCCGGCTTTTCTGAATAAAGCGTTGTCGGATGGATCTGGATATAATCTATATGCTCCATTTCAATCCCATGACGAAGTGCGATCGCCAAAGCGTCTCCGGTAATATGACGGAAATTCGTAGAATGCTGATACAAGCCTCCCAGACCGCCACAGGCAAATACCGTATATCCCGCCTGTACCGTTCCAAGAGTCCCGTCTGCCTCCCGGATCACCAGCCCCTCACAGCCATCCTCTCCACAGATGATATCCAACATCATGGTATGATCCAGAATCGTGATATTGTCTCTCTCCTGCGCTCTTGCCAGAAGCTTGCTGGTGATCTCCTTTCCGGTAATGTCCTCATGAAAGAGAATTCTTGGTCTGGAGTGGCCTCCTTCTCTGGTGAATGCCAGTTCATCCCCGTCTCTCTCAAAATCCACACCATAACCGATCAGATCCTGCGCGATCTGATTGGAGGAACGGATCATCACATCCACGGAGGCTTTATTGTTTTCATAATGACCTGCTTTCATCGTATCTTCAAAATAGCTGTCATAGTCCTCCTCTCCCCGCAGCATACACATTCCTCCCTGCGCCAGGAAAGAGTCGCTCTGATCCACCTCGTCCTTCGTGATCATCAGTACCTTATATTGTGCCGGAAGCTTCAGTGCGCAAAAAAGTCCTGCTGCCCCTGTGCCTACGATCACAACATCTGTCTGTCTGTTCATAATTATCTCCATTTCTGATTCTGATCTTATTTTATATTATGATGTCAGGGTCAAAAGCTATTTTCCCCCAACTTTTATCTAAAAACTACCATAGAATGAAGCCCCGCATGAAAATTCAGGCTCTTTACCAGTACGCGGATCTCCGCCGTGCCGGTATCCTTCTCCTGCATCTCCACATCCAGAGGTCCCGGCCACTCATTGGAGGTCTCAGCCCGCAGTTCCCCATTCACATAAACGCTGCATTGTCCCCAAACACTTTCAAAATGAAGCACCGGCAGTCTGCCATTGATCTTGTCCGGAATGTGTGTCCGGATACGATATATGCCGTACTTTCCTTCCTGATCTTCAAAAATTGCAGGGGTTCCCGATTTCTCATCCACCTGCACATCCATCCAGGTATTCATATCGAACTCATCCACATGCATATTGACATCCGGCTTCTCCTCGTAAAGCTCCGAGGTCATCTTCCAACCGGTCAGATACTGCTGGCGGATGCTCTCCACAAAAGGCTCTGTCTTTCTTGTGGAAAGCGGAATCATCAGACTGCCAAATTCCACCTCCGGAGCTATTGCCGAGATCACCATCTGGCTGGCGCCCTCCTCCGCCTGAACAACTGCCTGACATCTGCCGTTAAACAGACTCCTGTGGCCTGATCCAAAATCCTCATGACAGGTAGGATCTCCATTGCAGGTTCCAAGGATCACTCCGCCCTCTACATTAATATCAATCTCAAAGGAAGCGTCCGGCACGCCCCGTCCTTTTTCATCCACAGCATAAATATTTACCGGCATGGCATCTCTGCCATCATTATACATTCCACGATGCCATGGCACGATCTTTAACCGAACCGGCTCTCCCGTGGTAATCTTCACATCATGGGCCGCCTTGACCCCGTCCCGGTATCCGATCAGCTCAATATATCCCGGCTGATACGGCACCTGCCATTCTGCCTGTTCATAAAGATCGATCTTCTTTCTTCCGTAGGACTTCCTGTTGACGATCAGCTCTGCCTCCTCGCAGTTGGTATGAGACATCACGCGGATCATCTGCCCTTCTTTTCCACGATGGTTCCAGTGTGGCAGCACATGACACACCGGCTTTTTGGAAAAGATCGCCTTCGCCATGTAAAAAGCATCCTTTGCATAACCGCAGGTATCCATCATGCCAAAGTAAGAAGAAACAGACGGCCAGGTATACGGGGTCGGTTCTCCGAGATAATCAAACCCCGTCCACATAAAGGCTCCCGCCATAAAATCCCGCGCCATAATATCTTTCCAGGTCTGCCGGACCGTTCTGCCCCATTCTGCCGCATGTTCATCATAGCTGCTGATCATATGAGTTTCTTTATTGTCCTCATAACAGCTTCTCACGGAAAATGAGGATGTAGACTCGCTGGCAAATACCGGCATATCCGGATGCTTCTTATGAAAACTGTCATACTGCTCTGTCTGATAATTAATGCCGCATACATCCAGAGAATCCACTGCACTCTCCTCCAGATCAATGCCTCCATGCATGGCTCCCGTCACAAATCTTGTGTCGTCCAGCGCCCGGATCTCCTCCCGCATGGTACGCGCCATCCGCTTACCTTCCTCGGTCCCCTGTAAAGGCTCCTCATTAAAGATCGAATACATGATGACCGAAGGATGGTTTCTGTCCCGAAGCACCATGGTACGAAGCTGCTCCAGCCCCTCCTCCGAGGTCTCAAAATTACGGTTTTCATCAATCACAAGCATACCCATTTTATCACAGGCGTCAAGAAGCTCCTTGTGAGGCAGTCCATGGGCGCATCGGTAAGCATTGGACCCCATCGCCTTTAAACGCTCGATCCGATACTCATGCAGCGCATCCGGCACCGCCACTCCTATGCCTCCAAAATCCTGATGGTTACAGGTTCCAAACAGCTTCACGGGACGTCCATTGAGAAGAAAGCCCTTCTCCGGATCCATGGCAATGGTACGAAAACCACAAACGGTCTTGTCCGAATCTACCAGCTCATCCTCCACAAAGACTTTCGTGATCACCTCATATATATTAGGTTCCTCAATATCCCATACCTTTGGATCCTCTATGGTAAACTCTGTCTCAACCTGGGATTCCTCCCCTGCCTCACAGATCACACCCTCGTTATTGATATTGACCTCCAGCTCCTGATCCGGATCTACTAAGGTAGTAGAGATCCTTACCTCCGTATCCTTGTCCGTCTGATTACAGATATTGGTAAATAAATTGACCTTCCAGGTATTCTCCGAGGTCTCCTCCATGCGTATGGAAAGTCCGTACTGCGGAATGTGGATCGGATTCTTGATATTAAGCCAGACATGGCGGTATATCCCGGCTCCTTCATACCACCAGCCCTCCCAGACATCTGCATCTACAAACACAGCCAGCACGTTCGGCCTGGAGCCAAAATGTGCCCGGTCTGAAATATCAATCTGAAATGGTGTATAAGCAGAAAAATTCCGATGGATCACGGAGCCGTTAAAATATACAACGGCATGGGTGGCAATGCCCTCAAACTCTATGGTAAGCTCCTTATCCCGGTACTTTTCCGGAATAGCAAACACCTTCCGATACCATGCTTTTCCACCGGATTTATATCCCCAGTTTGCTGCCGACTCCTCCGAAAAAGGCTGTCTGACAGCCCAGTCATGAGGCAGATTTACCGTCTCCCATTCTCTTGCGTCAAAGTCCTCCTGTGGTACTCCGGGACAGGCTCCGGCTTTTGAAGTATTATATATATAACTATGAGTCATTTCGATCGGCTCTTGTACGTCTCCCAGATGGAAACTCCAATCCTTGTCCATGGACAAAGAAACTCTTGTACTCATATGCCAAACACCTCCGCATCTTCTTCTAATCATTAAAACATACCACCATCATAACGTCAAGAAAAACAGCAGATCATTCCCTTGAAATAATTGCAATTATACCCCTCTTGTAGTAAAATATAGTTAATGATCTAAATTATCATTGAACGCCTCTCATGGCGAATAAATGAGAAAAGGAGAATACATATGGAATTAAAAGATTTTATGGACTTAAGCAAATTGCAGAAAATTCAGGATGCTTTTTCCGATGCGACAGGACTTGCTGCAATTGCGGTTGGCAAAAACGGTGAGTACATCACAGAGGGCAGCAATTTCACGGATTTCTGTATGAAATATACACGTAATTCCGTTGAGGGAAACCGCCGCTGTGTGAAATGCGACAATGAATGTACGGGAACATACTACTGTCATGCAGGCCTGATGGATTTTGCCATCGACATTATGCTGAACGGAGAAAAGGTCGGAGCCATTATCGGCGGACAGGTTCTGCCACAGGAGCCTGATGACGAGAAGTTCCGTCAGACTGCCCGTGAGCTTGGCATTGATGAGGATGCCTATGTACAGGCTGTTCACAAAGTACCGGTAAGCTCCGAAAAACGGATCCGCGCATCTGCTGAACTTTTGGGCGAGATCGTAAACCAGCTTGTCAATCTGGAGTATTTCCATCATATGAATGGTGACCGTTTTAATCAGCTTCACGACGAGGTAATGCATACCACCAATATCATTCAGGATATCAATGCCAATACCCATTCCCTGAAGTCCATCGCCAACAAGCAGAAAATGCTCTCTCTGAATGCTTCCATCGAGGCAGCCAGAAGCGGGGAAGCCGGTGTTGGATTTGCTGTAGTTGCAAAGAGCATGGGCGAGCTTTCTTCCCAGTCAGCTACCATTTACGGTGATATTGAGAAATCCGTTGCCGAGGTCACAAAAGCTGTCAATGATATTGCCGCATTATTTGAGCAGTAAATATTCTAAACATAAAACAATCGTAAATACTTACGGGGATATCCATCATGGATATCCCCGTTTTTTGTATCATACAAAAAACTCCACACACGGCATACACCATGTGTGGAGCCTGATTTTTATTATAAGGCTGATGCCCTGAGTTGCTGTCTGCTTTTCACCCTTGCATCATATTAATTACATAACGAGACGAACCTCTGTAACAGGAGTCAGCTTGTCAGCCGGGATGTAATTATCCTCGAACTTCTCGCCATTCACATAGAATTCCTTGCAGCCGCTCTCTGCACCGTTTGGATTCTCAACCTTGATCTTAAGCTTGCTTCCACGGAAATTCTTCTCCATGGTAAACTCTTTCCAGTCACTTGGAATAGAAGGAGCGATACGGATACCATCCAGATCAGGACGGATACCACAGATACCCTCTACGCAGCCTACCATACATGTAGATGCAGTACCTGTCAGCCAGTGTACATGAGAACGTCCATGGAATGGGCTCTCGTCACCCTCTGTATACTGTCCGTGTACATATGGCTCCAGCTTACGGATCTCTGCCTTGTCATTCTGTGAAGAAGGTGAGCTCTCCTCAAAATACTGGAATGCCTTGTTTCCATGTCCCATCAGTGACTCTGCAAGAATGATCCATCCCTGTGTCTGTGAGAAGATACCACCATTCTCCTTTGTTGATGGAGGGAACAGACCCGCCAGTGCGCCATCAAAGTAATGATCTACATAAGAAGGAGCCATTACCTTTGCGCCATAAGCGGTATTCAGCTCGCGGTCAACAGACTCCAGAGCCTTCTCTGCCTGCTCCTTGGTAGCCAGACCGGAAATAACAGCCCATGACTGTGGGTTCAGCCACATACTTGCCTCTGGATCCTTCTTGGAACCGATAAGCTCTCCGGTATCCTTGAAGCCACGGTTGAAACGGTCATCCTCCCACCAGAGCTTGTTGATCTTGTCACCGATCTCTTTCTGGGTCTTGTCCAGATAAGCAATATAATCGGTATCATTCTTCTTCTGTGCGAAAAGACGCATGATAGAGAATGCATAATATAACTGCATTGCTACGAAGGAAGACTCACCCTGTGCACCCAGACGCAGACAGTCATTCCAGTCAGCGTGAAGACCAGCCGGAAGACCATGTGGTCCCAAATGGTTCATAGAGAAGTCGATCGCTCTCTGCAGATGCTCATAAACAGTTGCTTTCTTATCTACGTTAGACCAGGTGATCTCCTCATCCATAAATGCCAGATTACCTGTCTCTGAAACATACTTAAATACAGTAGGGAACAGCCACAGTGCATCATCTGCACGATATGCAGGATGTCCTGTCTCTCTTACATAATCCGGATCATCCGGTGTACCCTCATGACCTGCACGCTCATCATGATCGAAACGAACCAGTGGAAGTCCACCACCATTGTCTACCTGAGCAGACAGCATGAAACGGATCTTGTCCAGTGCAGCCTCAGGATCTGTATGGATAACACCCTGAATATCCTGAACCGTATCTCTGTATCCATATCCGTTACGCTCACCACAGTAGATAAAGGATGCAGCTCTTGACCAGGTAAAGGTCAGGAAACACTGATATGCATTCCATGTATTTACCATGCTGTTGAAAGCAGGACTTGGTGTATCGATCTTGAAGTTATCCAGCTTAGAATGCCAGTAATTCTTTAACTCATCGATCTCTTTGTCACAGACAGAAACATCCTCGTAGCATGCAAGGATCTTGTCTGCGTCGGAAGCCTTATAACGGCCCAGTACAAATGCAAGCTCCTTTGACTCGCCCGGAGCAAGCTCCAGTGCAGTATGAAGTGCACCACAGCTGTTCTCATTATAGTTGAGAACACCATCACACTCACCACGCTCTACAGCAACCGGGTTGCCATAATCGTGATACATACCAATGAAAGCTTCCTTATCACCATTGTAAGAAGTAACCTTCTGTCCTGCCATACCGAAGAAACGCTCCTTGCCATTGCTTCCGTCCGGACCCTTATACCAGTTCAGGTTGATCTGCTGCAGGATCTTGTTTCCAAGGAATAATGTGTTGGTTGTACACAGAGAATACTGCAGGTTTACCTGATCCTGATTGTAATTGTCATCATTGGAAAGCTCTGCATAACCAAATACAGAAATCTTACGTGGCTTGTCTGTGGTGTTTGTCACCTTACATCTCCAAACCTCATAAACCTTTCCAAGGGGTACATAATAATCTGCCTGAGTCTTGATGCCTGCATACTCAGAAAACATTGTTGTATATGCAGTACCGTGATGAACCTCACTCTTGTACTCATTCAGATCCTTGCCAACCGGCTGCCAGGAAGCAGACCAGAAATCAGCAGTCTCATCATCTCTGATGTAAATGTAACGTCCCGGTGTATCATCGCTGTTGAAATGATAACGCAGGATACGGCCGTTCGCACCGCTCTTTACGAAGCTGTAACCACCCGCATTGTTAGAAATGATCGCACCATACTCCGGAGAACCAAGGTAGTTACACCATGGAGCCGGTGTATCCGGTCTGGTGATCACATACTCGCGGTTCTTCTCATCAAAGTAACCATAATTCATGAAAATATCCTCCTCTTTCTAGTAACGGCTTTCACCATTTTCTCATATCCCCATTATACGACACCCTTAAAAAAGGTGTCAACAACATAAACGTCATTTTCTAACAGTATTTTGATATCTTGTCACTATTCACGGGAAGATTTTTCGGATAAAATGACACGCAAGCTTGCTTGCAAGTGGCATTTTATTTGGAAAATCAGCCGTGCAGGCTGTTACCACCCACACCCGCAGACAGGGGACGCCTGATTTTGGCGGACTCTAGCCGCTGTTTTTGCGGCGGTCTGGGGGCTGTGGTGGGAACTCCGTGAATAGTGCTGTCTGACGGAAAGTCATATGCGAATTTTTCACAATCAGCCGTGCAGGCTGTTACCACCCACACCCGCAGACAGGGGACGCCTGATTCTGGCGGACTCTAGCCGCTGTTTTTGCGGCGGTCTGGGGGCTGTGGTGGGAACTCCGTGAATAGTGCACATTCACGATTGTGAAACCTCCCTTTCCGTGATAATATGGTCATAACAAAGGAAATTTATGGAGGGACTTTATGAAATTAGATGTCTTAGGATTATTCGCCGCCTGCTCCTACGCACTGGACTGTGTCGAGGCCGAATTAGTTCACGTAACCAATAAACACGCCAAACGTGTTGCATATATGAGTGTCTGCATGGCAGAACAGCTGGGTATTTCCGGGAAACCTCTGCAGGATCTGGCTGCCTGTGCTCTTCTCCATGACAATGCGCTGACGCAATATATTCAGGAGGAGCTCCACAGCGACATTGCCCATGCTGTCGTTTCACAGCAGTTTCCAAATTTGGGCCTGCATTGTTCCTTCGGGGAAAACAATCTCAACAAGCTTCCATTCCATACGGACGTTAGTAATGTCATTCTTTACCATCACGAAAATGCCAACGGCACAGGCCCCTTTCAAAAAAAATGGAACGAAATCCCTCTTTTTGCCTGGATCATACATTTATGTGATCTTCTGGATGTCATGTGCCGTGCCAAAAGCTTTACCAATGACACCTGGCAGAAAGCGAATGATTTTCTCCTGAAAATAAACGGTTCTATTGCTGATGAGGAATGTGTGCAGGCTTTTCTTCAGGCTTTTCCCGAAGAGCATTTTCTGACCCTAGGAGATGAGGATCTTGACGCAAAGCTCTGGGAAAAGGTACCACGCATCAAACAGGAGCTTGATTTTGCACAAATAAAAGCTCTGGCTGACTTCTTTGCCCAGATCGTCGATTACAAATCCCCATTCACCAGCACCCACTCCATTGGTGTGGCGGAGCATGCCAGAACATTATCTCTTTTTATGGGATTTGATCAGGAAACCTCGGAAAAAATGTATCTTGCCGGAGCACTTCACGATATTGGCAAGGTAGCTGTGGGAAATGAAATTCTGGAAAAACCCGGCCGGCTGACCGATGAAGAATTTACGATCATGAAGCATCACGCCGCTTATACTTATTATATATTATCTGAAATAGATGATTTTAAAGAGCTGCGAGACTGGGCTGCTTTTCATCATGAAAGACTGGACGGAACCGGTTATCCCTTCGGCCGCTCTGCCGATGAATTGAGTGTCCCGGAGCGTATGATGGCATGTGTAGACATTTATCAGGCATTGACAGAAAGCCGCCCTTACAAGCAGGGCATGTCCCATGAAAAAACCTGCAGTATCCTGCAGAATATGGCTGATAAAGGCTGGCTGGATCCGGATATTGTCACTCAGGTTGATCTCTGCTTTCAATAAGCTTCATAGAAGTCAAACACCCTGCGGGTGCGCCCGGATGGGACAAATTTATTGATTCCATCCTCACTTTGCCTTCGTGCGGGTAAAAACAGTCTTCAATCGAAAAAATTATCTCATTGTCACTTTTTTATTGACGTTTTTTTTCAACTATGATACAATCGGAACTACGTCACGAGGGAGTAATCGGTACATGATACTTCGGATTCGTCGTTGATCCGTTTTTGAAATGTATAATATTATCGACATACTGGTGCATCTGCACCCGGTAATATTTTAAATGATGAGACTTATGGCAGTGTATTTTTGCACTGTCATAGGTCTTTTTTAATATATCGGAAAATGCTCGTAACGTAGTGTGATGCCAACGAGAATTGCGAAGCAATTCTTGGAGGGCAAAACGCTGGTTTTGCCCTTTTTATTCTAGAAAGGAGATTTCTCATGCTTTTATTTTTGCAGATCATGTTCACAGAATTCATCGCCGAAATGGGGGACAAGACCCAGCTTATGCTGGTGGCCCTTACTTCCCGCTTTAAACTGCGGGATATCATTATCGGCACGGCCGCCGCGATCCTGGTTCTCAATGGACTTGCCGTCCTGTTGGGCGGACTTGTCAGCGAGGTGATCCCTACCTGGCTGATCCGTCTGGTTGCCGCCGCCGCTTTCCTCTTTTTTGCTATCACGTCACTCAAGGGAGATGACGACGAGGAAGAAGAGGCCAAGGAAGAAAATGTGTCCCGTTTCGCCCCACTTACCGTTTTCTGCACCTTCTTTGTGGCCGAGCTTGGAGACAAGACACAGCTTACCGCCATTACCTTCGGTGCCAACGAAGGAATGGGCGCCGCAGTCACCGTCTGGCTTGCCTGCTCCATCGGTCTTTTTGCGGCTGATATCCTTGGTATGCTGATTGGCTATCTTCTGAAAAGCAAAACTCCGGACGGTCTGTTAAATACACTGGCATTTTTCATCTTTGCCATCTTTGGAAATATCACCATGCATGAAGGCCTGGGACTGCTGCTTGGCAAAAATCATCCGGCGGTATTCCCTGTTACTATGATCATTGCCGTGCTTTTTATTCTGGCAAGTGTCGTTGTCTTTCTGAAACGCATCCGCAAAGACCACAACACCCCAAAAGAAACAATGTAATAACAAAATACACAAAACAAGAGCCCGATTTGACCATTCGCTTTTAATCTATGCGACATCAAATTGGGCTCAAACTATTGTGATATATCTATAATGATTCCTCTTCCGTGATATCATTCATAAAAACATAATAAACATCGCCGTACCTCTCTGTATGTACAAACCGGCCATAATCAAGGACTTTTTTCTCTGTGCCATCCTTGCAGATGATCCGGTACTTTACCCGGTCGATATCCCAATCCTGCCGGATCTGCTTCGCAATATCCCCTTCTACAAACTCCAGATCCTCTGGATGAACCATCCCCTTAAAGGAATTGCCGGTCAATGTAAGAAATTCCTTTTCATTTTCACAACGAAACAGCTTCAAAAGCTCCTGATTAAATGTGATCAGCTTTTCCTCTTCATCCGCATGATAAATAAAAAATCCTCCCGGTATAAATTCCGAAATTTCCTGCACCTTTTCCAGAATCTCCTCCGTCTCTACATTTGCATTTCTCCGGCGGTCACGCATCTTTTTTTCATAATGCCGGCTTTTATCCAGATACATTCTCTTATCCGCAATCGCAACATTCTTTTCCAGATCCTCTGCATGTTCCAGCCATATACTCCCCACAGCGGCAGAATAATCTTCTTCCCACAGCTCCACAAGCTGATCCAGCTTATTTTCAAATCTCGCTCTGCTCTCCTCAAAGGATAACAGTACAAACTCATCGCCTCCAAAACGGTACTTCCCGGCATCCGGAAATACCTCAGAAACATTTTTGGCAATAGATGCGATCAACTCATCTCCTGCCTTATGACCGAAATTATCATTGATCTCCTTCAGTCCATTGATATCCATAAACACCACACCCACAGGCTGCTGACTCTTTTCTTCCTCCTGCTCGATCATTTCAATATCATGATAATATGCTTTTCGTGTTTTGAATCCCGTCAAAGCGTCCATCTCCAATTCAGAAATGATACCATCGCATTCTCTAAGCCGGATCACGTTCTCCACTCGAAGCTGCACGATCACCTGATTGTACGGCTTTACAATAAAATCAGATGCCCCCAGTTCCAGACACCTTTTTTCATCGCCAACGCTGTCCAAAACAGTTGTTACAACAACCGGTATCTTGCTGTAAACAGAATCCTGCCCCACATATTCCAAAAACTCAAATCCATTCATTACAGGCATCTGGATATCCAGCAGAACCGCCGCTATATCCTTTCCTCTTTTCTTAAGGACATTCAATCCCTCCCGCCCATTCTCTGCCGTCAGGATCTGATATCTCTCTTTTAAAATTTCTGTAAGAAACTCTCGGTTGATCTCATCATCTTCTATGATCAGAAGTGTTCTCTTATCCATTGTATTGTCTCCCCTTGCCGCTCTACGCTCCAATAATCATTACCAATGATAATAGCACCACGTTCCGATATTTTCAATATCTATATGTTTTTTTACAATAATTTACCTTTTGGGAGTACTTTTAATTCCCCACTTGTACCTATTCTGTATGCTCTATATTCAAAAATTCTATTTTTTGTACCCCACGGCAATTTAATACCAGCAGTATGCCGGTCACGATCAAAAAATAAACAAAGGAGCACCATACCGGCAGTTCCGGGGCATCCCTGATTGTATCATAGTGCAGCCAGATAATTGTATTAGCCATAGGAAACAACCACATAACCGCAGTTTTCACGGAGCAGGTAACCACACCTGCTGCTATGACAAAAATAGCAGCAAGCAGTCCAAATGACTGTATATGTCGCAATTTGAAAAAATATATGATCATACAGATCAAAAACAGATAAGCAAACATCATGATCAGCGTCTGGAAAACCGCTGTCCGCAGCGGAATCTGATTGTACAGATTCGACGGCAGAAGTTTCGCCGTAAAGCTGTCCGTTTCCCGAGGAAAGTGTGCATTATACTTTGTCACCACATCACTCCAGGTTCCGGTAAAATTTCCATCCGTCATAAAAAGACTTCCCAGAAACACCGATCCCAAATAAGTAATGACCGCCATGATCAGAAAAACGAGCTGTCCCGTAAACCAGTGAAATTTTCCGGTTCTCTGCAAGAAAAATAATGTATTTCCTGTCACTTTGGGATAATCACTGATCAGAACCATAAAAACACATGGCATAAGCATCACCAGCATTCCTGAATTTCCGATTGCCGCAAAGGGCTCCATCCGCTCCAGAACCCCGCCAAATTTCTCTGCCCGCTCCAACAACGGCTCCACGGCAAGGGTTCGCATAAAGATCAACAGTATTGGTACAATGATTACCCTTGGGTTTGTAATCCATTTGATATATTCACATCTGGCAACCGCCCATACACACTTTACATTTTTATTCACCGCGATCCACCCTCCTTTTTTGCAAGAAAAGGTATACAATGTAGGAAAGGAACATTACCGAAAAACTGTAAAATAACACCTGCATCATATATTTTCTGTCTCCCGACAATTCTGCCAGAGCGTCCGGATATACGATCATATTGATCTGTTGAAACAACGGACACACCTTTTCCGGATTTTCTAACACCTGTGATGTCATTCGGATCTCTGTCTGATTTATTGTATATTTCAGAAAAAACGGCAGACACAGGATCAGATATTTATTATGGATCACTCCTGTCAGCAGCATGGCAGGTGCCGCCCAGAACGCACCATATAAAAACATTTCCCCAATTTTCTTCACGATCTCTGCCACATAAAATTTTCCGGAAATATTGATATTCATTGCTGCCAATACAGCCCGGTAATCCTTCTGAAGTTCCTCGCTGTAAGAACCAATAAACGGAAACAAAAGGTGAACAATTACTACAAAAATAATAAATCCTGTCATTACGGCAAGACCACCACAAAGGCACCCCGAAAAAAATTTCGAGGTATCATAACAAAATTTATTAGAGCGAAGTACCTCAAACCGCACAGAACCTGATTCATGTTCGTCACACACCAGTGGCACAAATGCAAACGCAGCAATGATCGGAATAAACAGAAACAACCAGTTCCCCGCACTGTTCCGGATCACCTCAAAAGAACAGAATGTTGTATCCCCCAGCATAAATTTACGATCAAAGGAAAGAAACGAACGCAATACGGAATATTTATTCCCATTCATGACATCCTCATAAATGTATGCACTAAAACATAATAAACAGGTAAACAAAACGCACAAATAAAAACCATAGCCACTGAAAATTTTCTTAAATTCCATTTTCATATTTCGAAATATCATAGCCGATCATCCTTCCACCATTTTGTCGGAGTCATACAATATCTGAAATTTCCGCCATCCACAGCATCAATATAACAAATATAAGAAAGCTCATCATTGTCATTTTCCAGTGTCAGCTTCCATGCCGGTTTCATCCGGGCCGACCTGTTCTCGATATCCACATAACCTTCTTTTGTTTTTTTATCCTTCTGACTATAGACAAGTTCAATTTTTCGGACAGTAAATGTTACATGTTTTGTCATTTTTTTACTGATAAACCGGATCGCACTTTCCAAAGAAAAAATTTCAGAATATTTCCGGATATTCCTCATGTCCTCTTTCACATAATATCCGTTAATTATGTCTGCATCATCACTCTCGACCATAAATGCGCTTCCCCCCGTGCCGGAATAGTCATCATACCCCAGCCGTCCGTCATAACTGCCTTCCCGGATATGATCAAAGGGAATCCCCTGACATTCCTTGGTCGTCATCATATTATACCCGTATGTATTTTTATTGACGCGGTATACATCCACACTGACCACAATCGTTTTCACATTTTTTTCCTGCGGACATGGCAGATGATTGATATAATTTTCAAAAAATTTCACGGCATCGCAAACAGCCATTTCCCGATCTGCCAGTTTATATTTCTGCTTACTGTCAGGGGCATAGGAATCCACATATTCCAGATAATAGGTGGGATCATACTGTATATCAGCCTCCACCTTACTGCCATTTAAGGCAATGGTTTTCCCTTTATTGATAGACGTATAGCCATATCCGATAGGATTGCCTAACTCCAGATAAACCGCCGGTTTCTGTTTCGTAATACTCTGATGTCTCGCTTCATCATAAAAATAATATACCTCTCCTTCTTCCCCGGAAAGGATCTGCTTCTTCCAGTCTTTCCATTTATAGTAATCACGAACTAATTCTCCCGTTTCGTCATCATACTCTGCATCGGAATGTCCCCCACAATAAAACAAATAATCCTCATCCAGAGGATGATCCGGAAACAGATACTCATACATCTCCCGAAATTCCCTGTCATATTCCTTCATGGAAGCATCCAGAGAATAGTTTGCCGTATATTCCACAATCTCCGTCAGCTTCGACGGTACTTCCACCGACAGATCCTCCGGCATTTTAAGATTCGGACATGTTTTAATAATCCCGGCAAGCTTATCCCTGCCAGGATGTATTTGTGATACGGATGCCATTTTCTCATTGTTCTGATCTTCTTTGCTGCTGTGACTGCTGCATCCGGTAATACAGCAAATGAAAAAAACAATCAGTGCCACATATATTGTTCCCTTTTTCATAGACCTTCCCCCTGACATTTTATTCGTGCTTTAATCATATCAGGAGATTCTTAATATAATCGAATGAAATATTTAAGATTTTATGAAGTTGTTGATCCGAATCAAAAATGCACCTGCATTATGTTTAAATCCATAATACAAGTGCATTTCATGTATCTCACAATTTTTATATTATCTACAGTGCTTTTACAAACCGCATAAACGCTTCCTGTCCCTCGGCGGTATTTTTGTATACGCCGGCATGCTCCAGCACCTTCTTAAATACAATACCAATCTCCTTCTGAAGGATTTCTTCCACATTGTCCTCCGTCACCGAATCATAATCTGGCAAAAATGCTTCTACCCAGTCTGCATGCTTCTCAATGGTCTCATTACTGCGGATATCCTTGCCCTGCACGATATATTCTCCCAGCACTGCCATCTCATTTTTCAGACGTGCCGGCAGAACCGCAAGTCCCATGACCTCGATCAGACCAATATTCTCCTTCTTAATATGATGAAGCTCCTGATGCGGATGATATACCCCCAGAGGATACTCCTCGGTCGTAATATTATTTCGCAGAACCAGATCCATTTCATATTTCCCATCTCTCATCCGGGCAATCGGTGTTATGGTATTGTGAGGCTCGCCCTCGGTCTCCGCAAAGATAAATGCCGCCTCATCGGTATAGCCTCTCCAAGTGTCCAAAATATGGGACGCCAATGCAACCAGTCTGTCACTCTCTTCATGACGGATACGGATCACAGACATTGGCCAGTTTACAATTCCGGCCTCCACATCCTCATATCCCGGTATCGTAAGAAGCGTTTTGATCTGTGCTCTCTCCATGGCAAATTCATAGTGCCCGCCCTGAAAATGCTCATGTGCCAGAATAGAACCACCTACGATCGGCAGATCCGCATTGGAGCCCAGGAAATAGTGCGGAAACTGCTTTACAAAAGCTAACAGCTTCCGGAATGCGGCTTCATCAATCTTCATCGGTGTATGCTTCTGGTTAAAGACAATACAGTGCTCATTATAACATACATATGGAGAATACTGAAATCCCCACTTCTCCCCCTCGATGGTGAGAGGCATGATACGGTGAGACTGTCTTGCCGGATGATTCAGTCTTCCGGCATAGCCTTCATTTTCCCGGCACAGCAGACATTTCGGATAGGCGGACTGCTTTGCGTTCTTAGCAGCGGCAATCGCCTTTGGATCCTTCTCCGGCTTGGACAGATTGATGGTCACATCGAGAGTTCCGTACTCTGTTTCTGCTGTCCATTTCATGTCCTTTGCAATACGGTAACGGCGGATATAGTCGGTATCCCGGCTGAATTTATAATAAAAATCCGTTGCCTTCTGCGGAGACTGACGATACTGCTCCCGGAACTTTGCGATCACGGTGCTTGGAGCCGGTACCAGTGCCCCCATAAGCTTTGTATCAAACAGATCACGGTATCCCACGGTATTTTCCTCCAGAACACCATTTTCATATGCCCAGTCCATAATGCCACTGAGAGTGCTTTCCAGATCCGGTACCGGACAGGCATTTTCCGGCTCCTTGTACTCATCCAGCTTCAATATTTCCAGAAGACGGTTGATGGTGTACACTTCATCCTCCGGCACAACTAATCCGGTATGTAATCCATAATTAACAAGTTCTCTGATTTTTTTATTGATATCGCTCATGATGGTCTCCTTGTATATATTTATTTTACTTGCCGGTCTTTCCATAACTTCTATCCGGCTTTATGATCACTTTTATCTGTTTATATCCATTCTATCATAAGAAGTTTTATTTCACAACGGACAATCCGGACACATGCCACAGATTGCTCCATCGCTGTCCGCTTTCCTCCCTTTCGCATTATTTTATCAAAATATTGTTATAAATGAGTGATTTTCTTACAGATTTTCAAGATTATATCTGATAATGTTGTTATAACAAAGTGGTACCGCTTCACTTTCTAAACGTGAAAAACGAATACACAGGAGGTTTTATATGAGTATACGTAATGATTTCCGGCATACCATTGCCGCCAGCTATATCGGATATATCACTCAGGCGATCGTCAACAATTTCGCCCCTTTATTATTTGTTACCTTTCACCGTACCTATGGCATCTCCCTGTCCCGGATCGGTCTTCTGGTCACGGTTAATTTTGTCACACAGATTCTGGTGGATCTGTTTTCGGCAAAATTTACTGACCGGATCGGTTATCGGCTAAATGCCGTACTGGCTCATATTTTTGCCGCTGTGGGTCTGATCCTTCTCGGCATCCTGCCGGAGCTGACCCCTGATCCCTATATCGGTATCAGTATCGCGGTTGTCATTTATGCCATTGGCGGCGGGCTGACCGAGGTGATCATCAGTCCCATCGTGGAAGCCTGCCCAACAGACAAAAAGGGAGCTGCCATGAGTCTGCTGCACTCCTTCTACTGCTGGGGTTCTGTGCTGGTGGTTCTGGTATCCACGCTGCTTTTCCGCCTGCTGGGACTGGATTCCTGGAGAATTATTTCTGCCATGTGGGCAGTGATCCCTGCATGCAATGCCATTTACTTTTGTTTTGTACCGATCAATTCTCTGGCTGACGAGGGGCGAGGCATGTCCATCACCAGCCTGTTAAAGGAAAAAGTATTCTGGGTCCTTGCCTTACTGATGCTATGCAGCGGTGCCTCAGAGCTTGCCATGAGCCAGTGGGCATCTGCCCTGGCAGAAACCGGTCTGCACGTTTCCAAAACCGTGGGGGATCTTGCAGGTCCATGCTTTTTTGCAATCCTGATGGGCTCCGGCAGAGTTCTTCACGCCCATGTTGCGGAGCGTTTCTCACTGACCGGATACCTTGGAGCCTGTGCCTGCCTTTGTATCGTCAGTTATCTTGTCGTGACGTTTTCTCCGTTTCCGGCACTTTCTCTGGCTGCCTGCGGTGTTTGTGGTCTTTCCGTGGCTGCCATGTGGCCGGGAACCTTTAGTATCAGCTCGAAGCTTTGTCCTCAGGGAGGCACAACCATTTTTGCCCTGCTGGCACTTGCCGGAGACATTGGCTGCTCTGCCGGCCCTACCACGGTGGGCTTTGTCTCCTCTGCATTGATGGATAATTTAAAGCTTGGACTTCTGTCTGCGATTATTTTCCCGGTACTGATGCTCATCGGACTGGCAATGTGCCGGAAGTATGAAAAATAACCTTTATCTGTTATGGATAAAGGTTCAAAAAAATCAATGTGCCAAAAAACGGACTGTACAAAAATTCGTACAGTCCGTTTTTAAATTTACTATTCATGGATCTATAGGCACCCTTCAAACGCCGTTCGTAAATCTATTAAAATTATTTATTCTCCATATAACGGTTCACTGCATTGACCAGTGCATCAATCGAAGACTTGATGATATCATCATCGGTGCCGGCACCCCAGTACAGCTTCTCCTGACCGGCAGGCTTAATACCCACATAAGAGATTGCCTGTGCATCGGAACGCTTGGAAAGAGCATGCTCCTCATATACATCCAGTGCATAATCCAGATTGAAATATTTCTTGATGGCATGGTTTACTGCATTCAAGCGGCCATTTCCATGGGAATCCACAACCGTCTCTTTACCGTCTACAACGATGGTTACCTCAGCTCCGATACCATCCTTCTGTTTGAAATGACACTCGGATACATCAAACTTCTTGTCAACATCCACATAAGTCTCCTTGAATACATCTCTCATATCCTCCGGAGACAGCTCTGCATGACGGTGATCGGATACATTCTTCATAAGATATCCAACCTCTTCCTTCATCTTATCCGGCAGGATCAGACCGAAGCTGTTCTTTAATACGTAGCTGACACCGCCACGGCCGGACTGGCTGTTGATACGGATAACGTCAGAATCATAGGTACGTCCCACATCCTTTGGATCGATCGGCAGATAAGGAACAGTCCAGTATTCGCAGTTCTTCTCCTCACGATATGCCATACCCTTGGAGATCGCATCCTGATGAGAACCGGAGAATGCAGTAAATACAAGCTCTCCTGCATACGGCTGACGCATAGATACCTGCATATTGGTCAGACGCTCATATGTATCGGCAATCTCCTGCATATTGGAGAAGTCCAGCTTCGGATCTACTCCATGAGAGAACATGTTCATTGCCATGGTCACAATATCCATGTTACCGGTACGCTCACCATTTCCGAAAAGTGTTCCCTCGATACGGTCAGCTCCGGCCAGAACACCAAGCTCCGCCGTTGCCACACCACAGCCACGGTCATTGTGTGGATGCAGGGAAAGAACAACATTGTCTCTGTATTTCAAATGCTTGCTGACATATTCGATCTGTGTTGCAAATACATGAGGCATTGCGTTTTCTACGGTAGACGGAATATTGATGATCGCCTTGGCATCTGCCTGTGGCTGCCATACATCCAGAACTGCATTGCAGACCTCAACCGCATACTCTACCTCGGTGCCATGGAAGCTCTCCGGGCTGTACTCAAAACGGATATTGCCCTTTACCTCTGCAGCCAGCTCCTTGAGAAGCTTTGCTCCGTCTACTGCAATCTTTTTGATCTCCTCTTTGGACTTGCGGAACACCTGCTCTCTCTGGGCAACAGATGTGGAATTATATACATGGACAACAGCATTTGGTGCACCGTCCACCGCCTCAAAGGTCTTGCGGATAATGTGCTCTCTTGCCTGTGTCAGCACCTGTACTGTCACATCATCCGGAATCAGCTTCCGGTCGATCAAAGTACGCAGAAAGTTGTATTCCGTCTCGGATGCAGCCGGAAATCCAACCTCGATCTCCTTGAAACCGATCTTTACCAGCATCTTAAAGAACTCAACCTTTTCCTCAAGACTCATTGGCTCGATCAATGCCTGATTACCATCTCGAAGATCCACACTGCACCATACCGGCGGCTCTGTAATGCTGTCCTTTTTTACCCAGTCATAGGTTGCCTCTGGCGGCATAAAATACGTTTTCTGATACTTTTCAAATCCCTTCATGATTCTAACCCTCCATTTTAAATCTTTTTGTTCCATTTCTTAACACGGAGTTTTATCTGCTGCCGCCCTGTCAAGGTTTACAGCAAATAAAAACCCGCCTCTATACTTAGAGACGGGAGAATATTCTCACGCGGTACCACTCTTATTCATGAATCATTCATGCTCTCACAGGTACAAGAAAAACAGAATCCAATACCTTTCCCCTGTAACGGTGGGAGTCCGTCCAAATCTACTATCGTTCAACCGGCAGCTCCAAGGCGAGTTCACTGTTTCACATCAACTGTTTCGCATCAACCAACAGCTTTCTGTATGAGGCTTCGACAGCTACTATTCCTCTTCTTCGCTTTTGATACCAATTACTATAACACAAACCGTTCCGCTTGGGAACCCCCAATTTGATTTTTTCTCTCATTTCCTGTAATATACTTCATTATAACAAAAGCGAAACGACATAAATATATGAGGTGAAGATATGTTTTTAGGCTTATCATGGTATTTTATTCTGATGGATTTTTATTTATACAGCTTCTTTGGCTGGATCTACGAATGTTCCTTCTGTTCTCTGAAGGAGCATAAGGTGATCAACCGCGGTTTTCTGGTCGGACCACTACTGCCGCTCTACGGCTTTGGCGGAACGATCGTGTATGTGTTTCTGCGTCCTCTGGAGCCGCACCCGTCCCTGCTGTATCTGGGCGGCATGCTTCTCGCCACGGCGATCGAGTATTTTACCTCATGGGGTATGGAGAAGCTGTTCCACGCACAGTGGTGGGATTACAGCCAGGATCCATACAACTTCGAGGGACGCATCGCACTGGTACCGTCCATGTTCTGGGGGTTCC
>JBNMJP010000003.1:0-35234 GCA_050873905.1 Jutongia sp.
ATTTTTGCAGGATTTTATGGGAAGCGGCAGAGGTCAGGAAATCGTACGTTACACCATACAGATGACCCATGCCATAGGGCTTGACCTAGTGGCAGAGGGGGTTGAGACAAAGGATCAGGCGGAGTTTTTATCGGATTGTGGCTGTGATATTGCACAGGGATTTTATTATGCAAAGCCGATGCCGTTGGAAGATTTTAATAAAAAAATGGAAATGGCATGAAAACCTTGATTTATCGGTTGCACAAAGGCATTTCTTTTAATATAATATAATGGATAATGGGGTTGTTTCATAAACTCCATTATTTGTATAATTTTAATGAAATGAGAAAATACAATCTGTCTCAGGGCAGGTGTTAGAAAGGTACGGTATTATAATGAGTGATTTGAAAGCAAAGTCCCTTCATATGGGACCGGCACAGTGTGCTGTTGATCTGGGAGACGGTAGTGAGAGAGGAGAGTATGTCAATCAGGACTATATCCTGCAGAAGTTAGGCAGACCTCACAGAGCGATCAATCTGATGTACTGCTACTATCCAAATGATGAGGGATGGCCGGGACGTGCCAGTGTGGTTCATGCAGATCCGACTGTTCAGTTTGCATGGGATTTCCCATATGATGATTATTTTACATATAAGGGCGGTCTGAATGGTACTCGTGATGATGAGCCGTTTACATGTATGCGTGATGTACGCCGCCATGGTCAGGATGTTCTTCTGACTATGACCATTGATCCGAAGGTTTCCGATGAGCATTTGAGAGCGATCGGCCAGGATCTTCGTACTTTTGGACGTGTACAGCTTCGTATCAACCATGAGGCAACCGGTAACTGGTTCTCATTTAACAAGCGTGCCAGCTATGAGGAGGTTGCAGCATTTTTTGCTCATGCCAGCGAGATCATCCGCGAGGAGGCTCCGAATGTAAAGACGATCATCTGTCTGGACGGCTGCAAGAGCGTAGATGATGAGAAGATGGAGATGGAGGATATCTTTGCAGAGGCTTCCAAAGCTGCGGATATCGTATCTGTTGACCGTTATATGTCTCTTCATTGGGGATGGCCGTATGATGTGGCTGAGGAAGGTGGAGATACCTTCTCCCGCAGCAAGGTAGAGGATATCTATACATTAGCCAAGAAGAGCTATGAGCGTTATACCTTTGTCAATGGCGGAACCAAAAAGCCAATGGTGCTTTCTGAGTTCAATTCGGATGGAGATGTCACAGGACCATATGATCAGGCAGATATGCTGAAGTCCTTCTGTGAGATGCTCAAGGCAGACAAGGAGAAATGGCTTTCCGGATTCACGCTGTACCAGTTCCGTGACAGAGGACGTCTCGGTCTGGAGATTGAGGATCCAAACAACGCTGAGGTTGGTATTGAGCAGCCATTGATGGGTACTTATCGTGAGATCATCCATGATGACTTTTTCCAGCCGTCCATGGAGACGGGAGAGGAACTTGCACTTCCGGCTACTCTTCGCTGGGGTGGTTCAGAGGATGCAGATGGTGTAGCGGTTCCGCTTCATTTTGACAGTGATCCGGTATTCTGTGAGGCATATTTCGATGAGGATACTGTAGATATGAACCTGATGATGGAACTCAATGGTCAGTGGTTCTACAAGGCTCCCGGTGTCAAATGTGTGGATATGATGAGTGCATTCTTCAAGAATCGTCTCGGTGCTGCCGCAGATATGGAATTAAAGATTTTTGCACCGCCTGCCAGCGGAGAGAATGATCCTTCTCAGGGAGAGGACTGGCAGACCAATTATTATACGGAGTTAAAGGCACTGCCAACGATCCGTATCCGTTATGCGCCGATTGTGAAATAAATTGTGCTGTTGACACAGTGGTTTGATAATTAAGTAAAGGAGAGTGGTTTGGATGGATTATAATGTTTACAATTATTTCGTCGGTAACTATGCACAGAAACCCGCTACCAAATACGATACTCACAAGTCATCTGAACTGCGCTCCGTTATGAAAAATATAGTAAAGATGACGCAGTCCTCACCGGTATATCTGGTCCGGCTGTCTCAGGCAAAGCAGGAGTATGCATTGAACATTAAGGAGGCGGCGATCTCCCTGAGTAACACGCTCTCTATGCTTTCAGAGGATTCTCAGGACAGTGTGTTTGCACAGAAGAAGGCAGTCTCCTCTGATGAGGCACAGATTGGAACCCGCATTGTCAGTGATGATTACAGCCAGCTTCCGGAGGAGCCACTGATCCGTGTGAACCGTCTGGCGACCACACAGGTCAATGCAGGTAATGAGTATTATATGACAGGGAAAGGTCTTTCTGCCGGTACATATCGTTTCCGGGTGTCTGTCTGTGATGACAGTTATGACTTCCAGTATAATATCCGGAAGGATGCAACTCACAGAGAGGTGATCGAGGGGCTTTGCAATTTTATCAACAAAGCACGGATCGGTCTCACGGCTACACCGGTATCCAGAAGCGCAGACAAGATCATGATGCGCATTGAGTCCAATATGACCGGTTCGCCGGATGGAGGCAATCTGTTCTCCTTTATGGACCGCGTGGGAGAAAACGGAGACGGCAGAGGAATTGTTTCTTATTATAATATGAACAATGTGGTTTCCAGTCCTTCCAGTGCCTCTTTTGAGTGGAATGGAGAGACGAAGGAAACCTTAAGCAATACATTTGTGCTGGGAAGATCTCTGGAGGTGTCCATGTATGCGCCGGGAGACCAGGCGGCACAGATATCCTACGTTCCTGACAGTGACAAGATCATCGAGGGTGTTTATGGCATTGTAAAGTCTTACAATAAGCTGGTGGACAGCACCAGTACATACAGTAGTGAGACAGGACAGAGCTCGAAACTGGTCAGAGAATATCAGAACTTATTAAAACCTTATATGTCAGAGCTGGAATCCTGCGGGATCACCTTTGATGAAAAGGGCAGGATGAAGCTGGATGAATCTCTGGCAGCACAGGCTGCAGTGGATGGAGATATGGAGAAGCTTGTGGGAAAGGACTCTCCGTTAAACAGACGACTTCGCAGGAAAAACGAGGAAGTCAAGCTGAATCCTATGGATTATATTGAAAAGAAGATTGTATCTTATCCTGATTATGGCAAGCCGCCAAAGGGGTATGCATACATTACATCATTGTATAGCGGTATGCTGTTTAACTATTATTGTTAATTTATGACAGCATCAGAACTATTTGGCAATTCCGTCCAGATCATCGGCAGAAGCATCGGCAGCCACCTTTACAATAACCTTGTGAGGAAGACAGACGAGACTTTCCCCGTTGTGACGAATGGAGGACTGATGAACACATAACTTATCCGGGCAGTCAGCCTCTGTAATGGAGGCCTGCCCGTTTTTTATGCGAAGTGTATTGGTGCCGCCTGTTCCCGGAATATCCACTGTGGTGTCGGAGGAGAGAGGCAGTGTGCGCCAGAGTTTTCCATCGATGGTGATAGTGACGGTATTTCCAGCCGTACGGTGAAAAAGCTGATACCCCAAAGGGATCAGGAGTCCGATCACCAGGAGAAGGACCAGAAGCAGGATGTCATTTTTGACAGATTTATGTTTTTTCATAATGGGTCACCTCATATACAATTCATTATCTATGATGATATACCTCCATGATAATGGATTCTTTCCACATAGGCAACCGCAGATTTGCAGGGCGGAAATGCTCCGCCGGACAACCGGCAAAAGAATAGATAAATAATAGAATTCACCTCTTGACGAAAGACATGTACTTTGATATAATAAGCGGGCGATGTAACAGGTCTTTTTTTTATGTCTTTTTTTAACAAAATAATATGGAGGTGAATAGTGTCGTGAGAGTAAAGATTACTTTAGCATGTACAGAATGCAAGCAGCGTAACTACGATACCACGAAGGAAAAGAGAAACCATCCTGACAGAATGGAAACCAAGAAGTATTGCAGATTCTGTAGAAGACACACATTACACAAGGAGACAAAATAGTCTCGTAGCATGAAAGGAATGTGAGATATGGGAGATTCTGAGATCAAAGAGGAAATCAAAGAGCAGAACGAACCACAGAAGAAAGCAGAAAAAGCTGCAAAGAAAAATGGTGTCTTTCAGAATATGAAAGCCGAATTCAAACGTATCGTTTGGCCGGACAAGAACACAGTAGTGAAGGAGTCCACAGCAGTTATTGTCGTTACAATTATTCTGGCAGTACTGATCGCATTTTTAGACTTTGTGATCAAGACCGGCCTGGATAAAATTCTTCAGATAGGATAAGGGTGATTGACGTATGGCAGATCGTATGGCAGATAAAGAGCCGCATTGGTATGTGGCACATACCTATTCCGGATATGAGAAAAAGGTAAAGATGGATATCGAAAAAACCATAGAGAATCGTAACCTGCAGGATCAGATTCTTGAGGTTTCCATCCCGATGTTGAATGTGACTGAGGGGGAGGAGGATGACTCAAAGGTTGTCCAGAAAAAGATGTTTCCGGCTTACGTGCTGATCAATATGTATTTAAATGATGATACATGGTACGTTGTTCGGAATACCCGCGGTGTGACAGGATTTGTCGGACCGGGATCCAAACCGGTTCCCCTTACAGAGGCCGAGATGGCAAGCATGGGACTGAAGGCTGATGCTCCGGCATGTGAGTTCAGCATTGGCGATTCCGTGGTTGTAAAATCCGGTGTCTGGGAAGATACGACAGGAATTGTCCGCCAGATCAATCACGAGGACCGTATGGTCACGATTAACATCGATATGTTTGGACGTGAGACACCGGTTGAGATTAGTTTCAACGATGTGGAGATCGTCTGAGAAAGTCATCTGTTTCGCAGATGCCGCACAAAAGAGTGTGATTTTTGACGCAGATGCGTCAGGGAAAATATATAGGAGGTAAAGAAAATGGCTAAGAAAGTCGAAGGATATATTAAATTGCAGATTCCTGCCGGAAAGGCAACTCCAGCACCGCCTGTTGGACCAGCCCTTGGACAGCATGGAGTTAATATCGTACAGTTTACAAAGGAGTTCAATGCGAAGACAGCAAATCAGGGAGATTTGATCATCCCTGTTGTTATCACTGTATATCAGGATAAGAGCTTCAGCTTTATTACAAAGACTCCTCCGGCAGCTGTACTGATCAAGAAGGCTTGTAAGATTCAGTCCGGTTCTGGTGTACCTAACAAGACAAAGGTTGCAACCATTACCAAGGCTCAGGTACAGGAAATTGCAGAGACCAAGATGCCTGACTTGAATGCAGCTTCTTTAGAGTCAGCAATGAGCATGATCGCAGGTACTTGCCGCAGCATGGGCGTTGTTGTAGAGGACTAATAAATAACTCGATGTAATAAATATAGATTCATAAAAAGACTTGTTATGAGATTGGACGTCGTGGGAGGCTGGCAGATTATTGCCATTAAGACACGCCGTTACTACCACTAGGAGGTTAATAATATGAAAAAGGGAAAAAAATATGTAGAAGCTGCTAAGCTTGTAGATAAGATGACACAGTATGAAGTTGAGGATGCTGTAAGTCTTGTTAAGAAGACAGCAGTTGCAAAGTTTGATGAGACAATCGAAGCTCATATCCGTCTTGGCGTTGATGGACGTCATGCTGATCAGCAGGTTCGTGGTGCAGTTGTACTGCCACACGGAACAGGTAAGACTGTTCGTGTACTTGTATTTGCAAAGGGTGCAAAGCTTGATGAGGCACAGGCTGCAGGTGCTGATTTCGTTGGTGGAGAGGAACTGATTCCTAAGATCCAGAACGAAGGATGGTTCGATTTTGATGTTGTAGTAGCTACACCGGATATGATGGGTGTTGTAGGTCGTCTGGGTCGTGTTCTCGGACCTCGTGGTTTAATGCCAAACCCTAAGGCTGGTACTGTTACAATGGATGTTACAAAGGCTATTGAGGATATCAAGGCTGGTAAAGTTGAGTATCGTCTGGATAAGGCGAACATCATCCATGTTGCTGTAGGAAAGGCTTCTTTCTCAGAGGAGCAGCTTGCAGATAACGTAAATGCAATTATGGATGCAATCCGTAAGGCTAAGCCTGCATCTGCAAAGGGACAGTATTTCAGAAGCGTTACATTGGCAAGTACAATGGGACCTGGTGTAAAACTGAATACAGCAAAGTATGCATAATAAACATTTGAGTTCTCAGTGACCTTGTCATGAGATAAAATGTTTCCCAAATAGAAAGTGACTGTTGGTTAACGGGTAAGTGGTTTTCCGGCAGTCACTTTTTCTGTTTGTTTCTGAAATGACATTTACTTAAGAAATCAGGGAATTATACCGATACAATAAATAGTGATATTGACAAAATATGCTGGAAGAAAGTTTGATGATATATGAGAGGTGATGACCATGGATACCGTATCCTATTCCATAAACCACAATGTAAATTATTATATGAGAAATGCATACCGGGGTAATACGAATGCCATTAAGGACGATTACCGTGGTTCTCAGCCGAAAGCAAAGATTATTTCTGCGGATGCCAGGGCGGTAAAGCGAATGGCAGAGAAGCTGAATTCGTTGGAGTATGACAGTGATCATGGTGTGGAGGTGCTGCAAAATGCCAAAGCATTTGTAAAGAGCTATAATAACCTGATGGAGTCCACAGAGGATAATCAGGACAGCAGGCTTGCCTCCCTAAAAAAGAAAATGACCAAAATGATCAAAAATAATAAAGATGATCTGGCCTCCATCGGCATTGAATTAAAAGGGAATGGCAGCTTGTCTCTGGATGAGGATAAATTCGGTGAAGCGCGTCCGGCGAAGATCGAGGAGATTCTTTCTGCTAAGGGAAATATCTCTGTTTCCCTGCGCTCCATTGCCAATAAGATTTTCCGTCAGTCTGGGAAAATGACAGTCTATACTTCTTCTGCGGAAAAAACAGCGCAGGATGCAGAACAAAGTGGAAAAACCGTTGACTTATCTCTGTGACATCGTTAAAATCTAATTATAAAAACGAAGGGGAAAATAATGCCTGTAAGGAAAGCATTATGAAACGATAGAATGTCGCAGAGCCTTGGAAAGGAATATATAAAGTTTGTCTCGCAGAATATACTGGGGATGCTTGGGATATCTATATATATTCTGGCAGATACATTTTATATATCAAAAGCAGCAGGCGCCGATGGGATTACGGTGTTAAATCTCTGTCTGCCGTTATATAATCTGATCTATGCCATCGGTTCCATGGTAGGTGTGGGTTCTGCAACACGTTTTACAATTTTAAAGGCACAGGGGGATTCGGGATGTCACCGTTTTTTCTCCAATGCCGTTTTTTCTGTTTTATTTCTAAGTATTCCGTTTATACTGGCCGGAGCGTTGTGCCCGGGACAGGTTCTGAAAATAATGGGAGGTGATGCTTCAATCACAGCCCTGGGGATTCCCTATGCGAGAATTTTTCTGATATTTGCACCATGCTTTATGATCAATTTCATAATGAATGCCTTTGTAAGAAATGATGGAGCACCGTCATTGGCTATGGCGGCGACGCTGGCAGGAAGTATTTTTAATATTATCTTTGATTATATATTTATGTTTCCCATGGGGATGGGAATGGCAGGTGCGGCATTGGCAACGGCAGTTTCTCCGGTGGTCAGCTCCTGCGTCTGCGGCACGCATTTCTTTCGAAAGGACAACCAGATCCGTTTTCTGTGGCAGCGGCCTTCACCGAAGCGCTTACTGCAGGCATGTCAGCTTGGAACATCTGCCTTTATCGGAGAATTTTCATCAGGTGTCACCACGACGACGTTTAATTTTCTGATCCTGGGTCTCGCCGGAAATGTCGGAGTGGCGGCGTATGGTGTCATCGCAAATCTTGCGTTGGTAGCCATGTCTATGTTTAACGGTGTGGCGCAGGGATCCCAGCCGCTGATCAGCCGATATTACGGACAGGGGGACGAGTCTTCCGCCCGAAGGATCCTGCGATACGGAATCTGGACAGCCCTCGGTATTGCGGCCGTCATTATTGTAGTTACCAGAATAGAGACCAACACGTTGATCGCCATGTTTAACAGTGAAGGATCAGAGGGCTTGCGAAGCCTTGCGTTTGATGGAGTCAGACTTTATTTTCCGGGATTTCTTTTTGCGGGAATAAATATAGTAGCTACCGGTTATCTGAGTGCGTCCGATTGTGGACTGCAGGCGCTGGCAGCATCATTTTCAAGAGGAGTGGTGGCGATCATTCTTTGCGCGTTTACCATGAGCAGGATCTGGGGCATGAAGGGCGTCTGGAGCTCCTTCATGGCGGCAGAGCTGCTGACGTGCATTATGGTAGTGGTCATGCTGGCACATTTAGGCAAAAGGAGGAAATGATTTGAGATTACAGTTTGACGAGGAAGCTGCATATATGGAGCAGTATTTGCGGGAGTATATCAAAGAGCATCAGATGCAGCAGAGTGCTGTGGCGCTGGATGCTGCCATTCGGTTTCATCACGGTCAGAAACGTACCGAGGGCAGACCTTATATTATTCATCCTATGATGCTGGCAATGCACGGGATTGCGCTGGGGGTGGCAGAGGATGATCTGCTGGCCGTTATGCTTCTACACGATGTCTGTGAGGATTGTCCGGTGTCTCCGGAGGAACTTGATGTCAATGAGAATGTGCGCCATGGTGTGTGCTGTATTACCAAGAAACGCAGAGAGGGCGACTCTAAAGAAGAAGTGATGAAGCGTTATATGGAAGAGATACGGGCAAGTAAAGAAGCCTGCATTGCGAAGATCTTTGACCGCTGCCACAATGTCTCTTCCATGGCAGGAGTCTTTTCAGAAAAACGCATGCAGGCCTATATCGTCGAAACGAAAAAATATATTTATCCATTGATACAATATGTAAAGGACACATATCCGGAATACGATTCCGCTGTATTTGCTTTAGAATATCAGATCAAAAGCATTATCAACGGACTCGAGGTTATCTGATGTAATTTCTGTAATTGCTCATTTCTTTTGCAGCGCGGCTGCGGTACATGTAACTGGAACTAAACAGTACAAAACCGTCACAGCCCGCTGCTTTTTCTTTTTTGATCTGTGTCACAAGGTTGTTGTTCTTACGTTTCCATCCCAGATCGGAGGAGCTGTATGTACCGGCACGGTAGGTTGCCAGACCGATATACATTGGTGTATTGTTTTTGTTTAATTTGATCCATTTGTTGAGACGTTTGGTATATAAAGCAGTTACCTTGCCCCCAAGACGGTACTGGTCGCTCCAGTAGATCTGTGGCACGATATAATCAATATATCCGTCGCTGCTGAGCCAGGTGGACAGATCGCAGCCCAGACTTTCCGCGTATTCAATATTTCCGGCCGGACTGATACCGAAGAGCATATTGGAATCCTGTGCTTTCACTGTCTGATAAACGGTACGTACCATTTTGTTGATGACCTGTTTTCTTTTGGCAATGGAAACACGGTTAAACTGTGCTCCTTTTCCTTTTGCCGGATAAAAATAATCGTCAAAATGAATGCCGTCTACATCATATTTCTGAATAATCTCTTTGACAATACGTTGAATCCGCTTCAGGGAGGAAGTGGCTCCCGGATTGTAACTAGTTCCCATTTTTTTGCGATAAGGGTTCAGCCAGGCATGGAATGTCATCCCCTGTTTGTGGGCCGTTTTTACTAAAATTTCCAGTGGATCGTAATCCGGAGCTGCCTCAAACATGTAAGAACTCCATTTCAGGTATTTGCTCGGGTAAATTGCATCGTTGCACGGGACCACATGAAAATAAATGGTGTTGATTCCGTCTTTCTTGAGCTTTTTGAAATATTTCTCGGCATTCGTCTGAAATGTGGAACGGGATTTGTTGTATAAGCCGGCCGATTTATAATCCCCAAAAGAGATCCATACGGCTTGTACATTTGTGACCAGAGCAGAACCGGACGTGGCAGAAGCTTTTTTGGCTGTTTGAGTCTGTGCATTTGCGGTACTGCTTTCTCCGGAGGAATTGGAGAAAATGGTAGAATCCCAGATCATACAGACCAGTAAAAGGACAGATAATCCCAGGATGATCATTGATTTTTTTCGAAATTCATGCTGTGTCATCAGTAAAACTCCTTTTGTGTAATTTAATAATCCAATAAATCATTATGAAAACGCTAATATCTATATTAACACAGATATATGTTAATGTTGTGTTAAAAATGAGCAAAATCATCATTTTTTTGATCATATCACCATATTGAAAATAATTATCAATAGCGAGGTTTGTATTTCAATAGATGGATGATATAATAAGGAGGTGGTTAGAATGACCTAACTGTATTGCGGACTTACGAAGAAGCGTTTTGTTCTTTGGAGGAACCGCAAGAAGTATATGGAACAATCAAAGGAAAGAATGGAGATAATTATGTTTCTTGAAATTAGTGATCTAAAGAAAAGCTTTGGTGAGGGAGACAGCAAAGTGCAGGTTCTGAAGGGAATTGATCTTAATGTAGACAAGGGAGAGATCTGTGTGCTGCTGGGACCATCCGGTTCCGGTAAATCCACGCTGCTCAATATCATCGGTGGCATTGACTCGCCGGATTCCGGTTATGTGTCCATCGACGGGGAGAAGATGGTGGATATGACAGAAAAACGTCTGACAAGATACCGTAGAGAGCATCTGGGGTATGTTTTTCAGATGTACAACCTGATCCCGAATCTTAATATTAAGGAAAATATCGAGGTAGGAGCTTATTTGTCTGATAACCCACTGAATATTGATGATCTGTTACATACTCTGGGATTATATGAACACCGTCACAAGCTTCCAAATCAGCTTTCCGGCGGTCAGCAGCAGAGAACTTCTATCGGCCGTGCGCTTGTGAAAAATCCGGATATTCTTCTGTGTGATGAGCCTACCGGAGCTCTGGATTATTCCACTTCCAAGGAGATTTTGAAGCTGATCGGGGATGTCAATCAGAAATATGGAAATACCGTGATCATGGTAACACATAATGATGCCATCAAGGAAATGGCGGACACCGTTGTAAAGCTTCGTGATGGTAAGATTCGAAAAGCGTATCGCAACGAAAATAAGATATCAGCAGAGGAGTTAGATTGGTAATGAAAAATCCATTAAATAAACGATTGTTGCGGGAATTACGGACGGAGTTTGGGAAATATGCCGTGATCTTTCTGTTTATGGTGATGACCATCGGTCTGGAATCCGGGGATCTGGTAGCCAGTGACAGTATGATCGCGACCTGCAATCAGCGTTATGAAAAATATCATGTAGAAAATGGTCATTTTCATCTGAAGCAGAAGATGAAGGACAAAGCCATTGATAAAATTGAAAAAGAAGATGTGACGGTTTATCCGGACTTTTACGTGGAACGGAGCTACAAAGGAAAGGATAAGAAGGAAAAGACGCTTCGCATCTATGAAAGCAGGGATAAGGTCAATCAGCTCTGCATTATGGATGGAAGCCTTCCTGAGAAGGATAACGAGATTGTGATCGACAGAATGTTTGCCGATAACAACAAGACAAAAACCGGCGATATCCTTTCAATTGATGGAAAGGATTATACGGTATCCGGTCTGGTTTCGTTTTCCGACTATACCACGATGTTTCAGAACAATTCCGATATGATGTTTGATTCTGTGAATTTCGGAGTGGCAATGGGCACGAAAAGTGAATTTGAGTCACTTTCTGACCGGAATATTACTTACAATTATGCATGGACATACAATGCCGGGGATCCGGCGGATGATATTGAGGAGAAAAAGTGGTCCGATGACCTTTTGGAAACCGTCGTGGATGCTGCCGGAGAAGGCGGTGGGGCAACAGCGCTTGGTTCCATGCTGGGAGTCCTAAACATGGACAATGGAATTGATGATTATGTGCCTCGTTATACCAACCAGGCAATGAACTTTGCCGGGGATGATCTGGGAAGTGACCGCGGCTCTATGCTTGCATTTCTCTATATTCTGATCGCGGTGCTGGCGTTTATCTTTGGCGTGACCATCAGCCACACCATTACAAAGGAGGCAACAGTGATCGGAACCCTTCGTGCTTCCGGTTATACCAGAGGAGAACTATTCCGTCATTATATTTCCATGCCGATCATTGTAACACTGATCGCTGCTCTGGTGGGAAATGTTCTGGGATATACTTATATGAAAGGCGTGATCGCAAACCTCTATTATTCCAGCTACAGTCTGCCGAAGTATGAGACACTCTGGAACCAGCAGGCGTTTGTGCTGACGACGGTGATCCCGATCCTTTTGATGCTCTTGGTGACAGGAGCGACATTGGCCCGTAAGCTGAAGCTGTCGCCGCTGCAGTTTATCCGCCGGGATCTGACAAAGAGCAAGAGAAAGAAAGCAGTGAAGCTGCCGCATTTCAAGTTCTTCAACCGGTTCCGTCTTCGTATCATCCTGCAGAATATATCCAGTTACCTGACATTGATCTTTGGTGTTTTTGTGGCATCCACGATCCTGTTATTTGGTATGATGTTTGTGCCGCTTTTAAATAATGTCTCCAATATATCCAGAGAGCATATGGTGGCAAAGTACCAGTACATGCTCAAGGGTGATGCAAGGACCTCCAACAAGGATGCGGAGAAGTTTGCGGTCTGCACAATGAATACATATATGGATGGTTACAATCAGGAAGCGGCAACCGTGTATGGTATCTTTGACGACAGCCGTTATATCAAGGATAAGCTGCCGGAGAAGGGAGCAGTGATCTCCAGCGGTATGGCAGAGAAATATAAACTGAAGGACGGGGACGACTTCCTGTTAAAGGAACAGTATGAGGATAAGCTGATCAAGCTGCAGGTCAGAGGGATTCTGGACAGCCCCACAACTATTGGCGTGTATCTGAGTCACAGCTATTATGAGGATGTCTTTGATGTGGATAAGGATTATTACTGTGCTTATTTCTCTGATTCCAAAATTACAGATATCAGTGATAATAAAATATTTAACTGCATTACAGAAAAGGATATGACAAAGATGGCAGACCAGCTTAAGGTATCCATGGGAGATATGTTTACCATTGTGGAGGCTTTTGCGGTGGTTATGTTCATACTGGTTGTGTATCTGTTGACCAAGATCATTCTGGAACGAAATTCCACCTCCATATCCATGGTAAAGATTCTGGGATATGAGGACCGGGAGATCGGGCAGCTTTATCTGGTAGCCACATCCTGGGTTGTTCTTCTGGCAGTGCTTATCAGCTTTGCATTGGTAACAGAGCTGATCCAGCTGATCTTTGTGGCATTTATGAAGGGTTACAGCGGGTGGATCCCGTTTGGCATTGCCACGGAGACGTATGTGCAGTGTTTTATACTGGCGATCGTTTCCTATCTGGTGGTAGCGGCGATGCAGATGCACCGGATCAAGAAGGTTCCGATGGACGAAGCATTAAAGAATGTAGAATAAAAAATATAATGATACAAGGGTCTTCAGATATCAGGGGGCAGATCGAAAAAAGCGGTTTGCCCCCTGGTCTGCTCTGTGATAAGATGAAAAAAGAAATGGTAAATGTCTGCGACAGAAAAAGAGGGGCAGATATTATAAACAGAAAGGGTGACAGACATGGATATGCAGATAGAAACAGCACAGATTGCCAAAAGGGTAATGGCGATCCAAAATAATATATCAAAGGTGATCATTGGAAAGGAAGCGGTGTTTCAGAAACTGATGGCGGCTTTTCTGGCGGGAGGAAATGTGCTTCTGGAGGATATGCCGGGAACGGGAAAGACAAAGCTTGCGAAGGCACTTGCCGCTTCTCTGGATGCATCTTTTGGCAGAATTCAGTTTACGCCGGATCTGCTGCCGTCTGATGTGACCGGATTGAATATTTTCCGGCAGGATAAGGGGATTTTTGAATTTACACCGGGTCCTGTTTTTTGCAATATCCTTTTGGCGGATGAGATCAACCGTGCCACTCCAAGAACCCAGTCCAGTCTGCTGGAATGTATGGAGGAACGTCAGGTGACGGTGGATGGTGTGACACGTTCCATGGAACGGCCGTTTTTCCTGATCGCAACCCAGAATCCGGTGGAAACGACCGGTACATATCCTTTGCCTGAGGCGCAGATCGACCGCTTTGCCATGCAGCTTTCCATGGGATATCCTACGATGCAGGAGGAGCTGATGATCATTGACCGGTATCAGACAGAGGATCCGTTAGAGGAGTTAAAGCCGGTCTGTTCCTGTGAGGAACTTTTGCAGATGCAGCAGTTATGTCGTCAGGTATATGTCAGTGAAGGGGTGCGGAAGTATCTGGTACAGATCGTTCAGGCGACCAGAGAGCATTCTGCCCTGATGATGGGGGTGAATCCCCGTGGTACATTGTCATATCTTCATTGTGTACAGGCATATGCAGCAATACAGGGAAGAGAATATGTGACGCCGGATGATGTGAAAGAACTGTGTGTTCCTGTATTGGGACACCGCATTGTATCTTATCGTACCGGACAGGGAGGTACGGTACAGGAAATTTTGCAGGGAATTCTGGAGACTGTTCCGGCACCGACGGAAGAATGGACGAGGTGAGAATGTGATTTTAATCATTGCAGTGATCATGGCTGTGCTGGTGTTATATGGAGAAAAGCGGTATTTTCGGGAGCATTGGAAAAAGGGATTGTCGGTAAATCTGCGATTCTGTCAGAGAGGTGTCAATGCCGGAGAGCGTTGTCTTCTGGAGGAAACCATCGGTAACGAAAAGAGGATGCCCCTGCCTTCCCTTCAGGTGAAATTTAAGACCTCTGCGTCTTTTAGGTTTGAGCAGGACGGAAATGCCTCTGTAACGGACTATTATTATCGTACAGATCTTTTTGCGGCAGGGGGACGGAGAAGGATCACCCGGACGCTGGAGTTTATTCCGTCACGGCGGGGATTTTATGAGCTGGAATCCTTTGATATTCTGGCGAGAGACTTTCTTTATACTACTACATGCTCGGAACGCAGAGACAATAACACATGTTTATATGTATATCCCTATAAGCGGGATGTGAGCCGGTTTGATATTTTGTACCGGCGGATGCAGGGAGAACAGCTGGCGCGCCGGACGTTGGAGGAGGATCCCTTTGCGTTTCGCGGCATGAGGGAGTACCGCCCTACAGACAGCATGCGGAAGATCAACTGGAAAAGTACGGCGAAAAGTGGAAAGCTTCTTGTGAATATGTATGAATCAAGCTATGATCAGGAAATCTGTATTCTGCTGGATGGAAGCTGCCGCAATGAGGAACACAAAAGAGAAATGCAGGAAATGGCGATCTCTCTGGCATCCTCTGTGGCAGCAGATCTGCTTCAAAGGGGAGTTCCGGTGTCTCTGCACAGTAATATGACGGATATCCTGACAGGAGAGCCTGTGTATTGTCCGGCAGGAAATACAGGACAGCATCTGAATCTGGTGGACCGTCAGCTAGCTTTGGCAGATACAGAGTCTCTTTACGGCAGCGTGGGAGCTCTTTGGAAGGAGACGAAAGAGCATGGGAAGAGCCGGAGATGTTATCTGGTCATTACCCCGGAGGAAACGGAGGCGTTGTACCGTCTGGTGGAGGAGATGAGAGCGGAAAAAGAAGCGGTTTATGGAATCATTCTTTGTCGTGAGGGAGAAGCCGGACAGCCGCAGGATGGCTTTATGTACTGGGAGGTGTAGCCTGTGAAACGGGAAGTGAAGATCAAAAGCAAGCCGCAGATCTGGCTGGAGGTATCCATAGATCTGCTTCACATTGTGGCATGGCTTGGTATATATTATTTTCTCAAGACATTACTGCCTGCCGGAAGAGCCGTTACTTATGCGGGGATTCTGGTGGGCGTGTGCATTGTGCTGGAATGTCTGCTTCGTGCCGTGGGACGGTTTTTTTCGGGAGTCTACCGGATCCAATGGATCGTGTTTGCAGAAGCAGTGATCTTATTCTTTTATGGAGGTTTTCAGGAAGAAACATTCTTGCGTATTTATGGGATCATTCTTGCGGGATTATGCATTGCCGGTCATTTCTGGTGTCTGTCTCTTCAGGGGATGACGGAATATCTGGAGCAGAACGGAGAATTGAAAAATGTACCGGAGGAGAGTATCTTTCGTGGTAATACCAGGGTCGTCAGTATCATGGTGTTAGCAGTTTCCTTTGTGTTTCTGATGATCGTGCTGGTGCGTCAGGACATATCTATTTCTTTTGTGGGGGATTTTTTCAAGATGTTGATCGTTTATATGACGGGGGCGGTACGCTGGATCGTCCGTCTGCTGGAGCGATTTTCCGGAAAGAAAGAGCTGCTTCCGGAGAGTACGCCGCTGCCGTCGGCAACCCGTACTCCGAAAGTGATCGATGATGATCATGGTCAGGGACTTGCTGGGATTCTGCTTCTGGCGGTAATCGGTGCGGTGATCATTTACATCTTTGTAAAAATGATACTGACCTCGCAGGAGCCAACGGATCCGCCACAGGGGGAAAGACCTGTTTTTCATAAGAAGGGGACGAAGGAGGATGTGGTGGAGAGACTGGATACAGAGGAAAAAGGGTTTTTGTTCTTTCGAAATCCCCGGGAGCGGGTACGTTATCTCTTTAAAAAACAGGTAAAGAGTTACTACAGGCAAAAGGTGCCGTCGTCTCGTACGGCAGGAGAGCTGTGTCGGGATATGCAGCAGGAAATGGGAGGAAAAGGCTCGGATCCGCGCAGGGATGTGTACGAAAAGGCCAGGTACAGCCGTCGTCCCATTACCAGACAGGACGTCAAAAAAATGAAAAAGAATGAGTAAGAAAATAGAAACGGGGCATAGTAAACATAACGTATGAATGTATGAGAAAGGCGGGGAAACGTTATGAAGGAAATGCCATCATATGGTTTGAAAGTGCGGCATCCGCTGCTGTACCGCTTTGGTTTGCTCACCGGAATTACCATATGTGTATATCTGGTATTTCGTTATCTGTTGATTCTCTTCCTGCCCTTTATTCTGGCGTATCTGCTCATGAGAATGCTGTTTCCGGTCATCTGGTTTTTGCATCATCGCTGTCATTTTCCAAAATGGCTTGCGTATGGGGGAACGCTGACTGTGTTTTTCGGAGCTGTTTTTGGAACAGTGCTTGCGGTAGTCTGGCAGCTTTTGCGCCAGCTTAAGCTCTTTGGACAGAATTTTCCGATATACCGTCGGGAGTTTATGGCATTTTATATTCATCATGCCGGAAGGCTGTGTGGCTGCCTGGATGCCTGGCTGGGACTTCCGGTGGGAAAAAGCTGGTCTTGTATTTCTTCCTGGTGTGATGCGTTTCTTGTGGGAAGCAGTTCCCGCTTGTCGGAGCATGCAGGAAATATTGTATCGGTCTGCTTTTCCGGCACAGCGAGACTGCTTACGGTGATATTGATCATCGTTGTCAGTATGATCGCATTGTGCGGAGATATGCAGGTGGTTCACCGGATCTACCGCAAAAGTGTCTTTTATCCTGCGGTGCATCGTGTGGCGGTGACGTTAAAAAAGTCCGGTCTTGCTTTTGTGAAGTCTCAGGGAATCATTCTTATGGTGATATGGACCATTTGCAGTATTTCCCTTGCTTTGATCCGTAATCCCTATAGTATTCTGATCGGATGTGGTATTGCGGTATTTGACACATTTCCGGTGCTGGGGAGCGGGATGATCCTGGTACCGTGGGCTGTTTATGCGGCCTTTGGACAAAATTATTATGCCGCTGTCATATTGTTTATTGCTTTTTTATTGTGTGTGATCGCCAGAGATCTTCTGGAGGCGCATCTGATGGGGAACCATATGGGGCTGCTGCCGTTTTTTATGACAGCGGCACTTTATGTGGGAGTCTGTCTGTTTGGTGTCTGGGGAATTCTTTTGGGGCCTTTCGGAGTGATATTGATCCGCTCTGTTTATGAACAATTTTTAGAAAAAAATAACGAGCCGCCGGAATAAGCAGCCCGTTAAAGGAGAAGGTATGAAAAAAATTTTAAGCACTGCCAAATGTTTAACCATTTGACATTTTCAATTATAGAAATGATTTATGAACGTGTAATGATGAAGTTGTAAAAAAAATGTAAACAAATCACTTCTAAAATGTAAAAAACCGTGATACCCGCTGTATCACGGTGATTCAGAGAATTTTTAAGACAGATAATATCTTTGTTATGATCATACTTTAAAACGATATCCGACACCCCAGATGGTTTCGATGTATTGTGGTTTTGAAGAGGAATCTTCTATTTTTTCACGGATCTTTTTAATGTGTACGGTAACCGTTGCAATGTCTCCTACGGATTCCATTTCCCAGATTTCCCGGAAAAGCTCCTCTTTTGTAAATACGTGGTTTGGATTTTGGGCCAGAAATGTCAGAAGGTCAAATTCCTTTGTGGTAAATGCCTTTTCCTCTCCGTTGACGTAGACCCGGCGGGCTGTTTTGTCAATCTTCAGACCGCGGATCTCGATGGTATCATTGCTTGGAATGCCACTGGTGGTCAGGCGCTGGTACCGTTCAATGTGCGCCTTCACTCTGGCAACAAGTTCGCCGGGGCTGAAAGGCTTTGTCATATAATCGTCAGCGCCCAGTCCCAGACCGTGGATCTTGTCAATGTCTTCGCTTTTTGCAGAAACCATAATGATCGGTGTATTTTTTGTTTCACGGATCAGTTTACAGATGTCAAAGCCGTTCATGCCCGGCAGCATTAGATCCAGGATGATCAGATCGAAGTCTTCATCCAATGCTCTGGCAGCACCACCGCTGCCATCGTGTTCCAGAACGACTTCAAAATCGCTGAGTTCAAGGTAATCCTTTTCCAGTTCTGCGATTGCTGTTTCATCTTCAATAATTAATATTCTTGCCATATTTTGGTACCTCCAATTTGTAATTGATTTATTCACAATGCTTTGTTTCTTTTAAGGTAAAATAAATACAGGTTCCTTCTCCGGGGGTGCTGTCAGCCCAGACACGTCCTCCATGGTCCGCAATAATCCGGGCGACGATCGCAAGTCCCAGACCACTGCCTCGTTTGGAGGAACTGCGGGATGCATCTGCACGGTAGAAACGCTGGAATATATGAGGCAGAGCCTCTGGGTCAATGCCGGGACCATCATCCTGTATCTCAATCTGGACAAAGCAATCCGGAACGGGCATGCGGTTTTTCGTTTCTTTTTCCGTTCCATCAGGATTAAGCTGGCGGTATAAAGGGGCAGATTTTGGCATGTCCGGCTGTTCTTTCAGGCGGATCCATATATTTCCGTCTGACCGGTTCAGGTATTTGACCGCATTGTTTACAATATTGATGATCACACGTTTTAACTGTTCCGGATCAGCTTGGATCCGGGTATCCTCCGGACAGGAGTTTTCGTAATGAATGTTGATATGTTTTGTTTCGAGGTCTAGGGAAAATGCCTCGATGCAGTCTTCGAAATAGCTGTGAAGCGGAATGGAGATGAAGTGATATGGCAGAGTATTCTGTTCCACCTTGGAAAAGACAGAAAGCTGATCCACCAGATAACTCATATCGTTTGCCTTCGAAATGATAGTACGCAGATATTTCTCCTGTTTTTCCGGTGTGTTCGCAACCCCGTCAAGGATTCCTTCGCTGTATCCTTTAATGGAGGTGATCGGTGTCTGCAAATCATGTGCCATATTACTCATCATATCACGGGTATCCTGTTCATATCGGATCCGGTCTTCGATCATTTCCTTCAAACGGATCCGCATTTCTTCAAAATCCCGGCAAAGCTCTCCAATCTCGTCGGTGGAATTCACGCGTACCGGGGTGTCCAGATTACCGGCGCCGATCTGCATGGTAGCGATACGCAGGATATTTAGTGGACGTACTATACCACTGTAAAGCCAGATGATCAATAGGGTGGCAGTACCTAAAAGAATCAGGGAGCCGGAAAAAATAAGCTGCCGGATCAGACTTTTCCAACGGGGAAGAATTTCCGAATAATCTGTGACCAGAAAAAGCTGCGCATGTTCATGGTTGGAAAGATTAAAATCCTTTTGTTTGACCAGATAACCATTGTCGATGGATATAGTATCGGTGTAACCCTCCTCGAAACCACGATAACCGGGCAGAGGATTTAACTGGTTATAAGCCTTTTTGTTTCCGATATAAAACTCCTGACTGCCTTTACATACAACAATAAAGGAGTAACGGCTGGAAAGCTCATTATTTACCTTGTCCAGATAATCCCGTCGGATCAGCACATCCGGATTGGTGTCTGCTACGTGAACCAGTGTCCGGAAATCTGTCATGGTTGCCGTGGACAGGATGTGAATGGGATTTAAAAGAAGATTTTCGGAGGAAATATCGGACTGGTAATCATCCTCCAGTGTGGATGCCTGATTGGTCAGGATGGTATTGTAGCATAGTGCGATCAATGCCAGGGGGAATATGGTGATAAATAGAAAAGCAATGATCAGTCGTCCACGAATTTTCATATAAAATGTCAACTCCTTTCCCGGATGGTATAAAAGCCGGCAGCGGATCAATATCCCATGCCGGCAGTAATCTCTTCTACGGTTTTAGTTGGCTTGTAGTCCTCGGTGCCAAACAGCTTTTTGTGCAGTTTGGTAACATTACTGGACAGTGTCGTTGGAAAGTCGTAATAAATGCCATCGGAGGCTCTGTGGCAATCCAGTTTATAAGGGAAGCCTTTGCTGTTTTTGATATCATAAAATGGCAGGTACATTCCAAGATGCAGGATTTCCTGTGTGGTCAGGCTCGTATAGATCTGAGGAAGCATTTCGTTCAGAACCCGGTAAAGCTTCATGGGACTGCTCTTTTTGGCTTTTGCCATGATCGCCTTTAATACGACACGCTGGCGTTTGGCACGGGTGAAATCTCCACCGCTGGTATAGCGGACCCGGCAATATCCGGTTGCCTGTACTCCGGTAACGGTCTGTTTCCCCGGCTTTTTAATCTTTTCATATTTCATATTGTTGATCTTTGCCACATCCCGGGCATAAGCATTGACCCATTTTAATTCATTTTTATGAATATTCAGTGTGATCCCTCCAAGAGCGTCGATCACATTGGAAAGTGCGCTGAAATTCACGGTAATAAAGTCCTGTACATTCAGATCGAAGTTCTGGTTGATGGTATTGACCGCAAGATCGGGTCCACCATAGGAATAGGCATGATTGATCTTGGTATATCCGTGACCGTCAATACGGGTGTAGGTGTCCCGGAAGATGGAAGTCAGCTTCACATCATGGGTTTTGTTGTTGATGCTGATCAGAATAATGGAATCGCTTCGGGTATTTTCGTGAAGGGCATTGGCCCGGGAATCGACACCGAACACAACAAGGTTCGTGTATTCTTTTATGTGACGGTCTGCCAGTCCTTCGTTGACCGTTGTATGCTCTAACGGATGGTTTTGGATCTCGTCTATTTTATTGACCAGAGACAGCACCATCAACACCCCGGCCATGATCAAAAGCAGTAAGATTAAAACCAAAATACGTACATGCTTTTTATGTTTCTTTTTTCTTCTGACCCGCTCGTTTTTGGCGGCACGGTTTCGATAGCTCTCCATAAGGATATCCTGCCTTTCTGATTATCGCTTAATATGCATTTTTGTTGACACTTCGGCCGAAAAAGGTCAGAAACAGGATCTTAAAATCAAGCCATAAGGTCCAGTTTTCTACATAATAAAGGTCACATTCAATACGTTTTACGATGGAGGTGTCTCCACGATAGCCATTGACCTGAGCCCAGCCGGTCATTCCCGGACGCACCTGGTGTTTGATCATATAACGTGGAATCACTTCCTGGAACTTTTTCACAAAAAACGGACGTTCCGGACGGGGACCCACCAGACTCATATCCCCCCGCAGAACATTGACAAGCTGTGGAAGCTCATCAATGTTTGTTTTACGCATAAATTTACCGATCGGTGTCACTCGTGGATCGTTTTTGGTGGTCCAGGCCTTTTTCTCCTCAGAGGCATCCTGGACTCTCATGGAACGGAACTTGTACATCTGAAATGCCTTATTATGCAGACCAATGCGTTCCTGTTTGAAGATCAGAGGACCCGGTGAGGTGATCTTAATGATCAGTGCCACGACCAGCATTGGGATGGCCAGAATGATCAGTCCGAACAGAGAACCGATCACATCGATGGTTCGCTTTACAGCATTATTTAAGGAAGAACTCAGAGGAACATGGCGGACGTGGATGATCGGAAGTCCATCCAGATCCTCCGTATATGGCTTAGTTGGGATCACATGGTTGTAATCCGGAATAAACTTGGTATGAACACCGGCCTTCTCACAGATCGTTACGATGGATTCCAGCTTGGAAAACTCATCAATGCTCAGGGTAATGGCAATTTCATCGTAGGCATTGGTGCTCAGCAGATCTTCCAGCATGGCGATGCTTCCGATGACGGGAATGCCCCGGTAAGAATCCTCTGTGTTTTTATGGTCATCCAGGATGCCGTGTATAAAATACCCCCATTCCGGATGAATACGGAGACGATCAATATAACCTTCCGCCGTACGGCTGTAGCCCACCAGCAGGATATGTTTCAGGTTCTTGCCGGCCTTTCGCATTTTCCGCAGGATCTTGTTCACAGTCATACGGAAAATAAAATCAATACACAGATTCATAATGGCAAAAATACCCAGAAACAGTCGTGCGTAGTTTTGCTGTTTGATAAAGAAAAGAACAGCCACACAATAAATAACACCCAGAAGATTGGCTTTGATCAGGTTAAAAAGCTCCGTCCGGCGGCTGGAGGTTCTTTTCGGATTGTATAAATTGCAGAAATAATATATAATCAGATAGCACGGAACCAAAAATACAAGCATGTTGATGTAATCCTGTCGGGGACGGATGTATCCGATCGGGGCAGGAATAATGCGCCATTGTACCAGAGGACTCCAGGTGTCCTCAAAACGCAGGCTCCAGGCTAAAATATAGGAAAGAGCAATAATGATCGCATCCACGATCACATGCATCAGATTTAACAGTTTTTGGTTATCCTTGATCACGTTATCACCTTCTTAATAAAGATTTTGAACCACCTTATTATAATAGTTTCCGATATAAATCGCAATATTATTTCGAAAAGGAACAAAATTTTTATTAGTTTTTCACAAGTAGGTCACAAATCGCTGTTAAACTTATGCAATAGATATGGAGGGAGAAAGACCACAGATTGGTTCTTTCAAATCAATGAAAGGCAGGTTACACGATATGGAAGAGAAAAATCAGGATACACAGGATACCAATCAGTATACCGGAGAGTATGGGAATCCTATGGAAAAGAGTGAAGATACGGTAAAACCGGCCGAGGGAGAACAGAACAGCTCGGTTTACAGCTATTCTTATAGAGATCACAAGCCGGAGGCTACCAGCTCCGGAGACTATCATGCCAGTGATAATGGGGCATCTGCAGGTGAGGCGCAAAATTCCAACGATGGGGCGGCGCAGACGAAGGAAACAGCAGATACTCCACATGCAGAGCAGTCTGAAAATGCGAATGAAGGATGGACTTCCATGGGCGCACAGCAGACGAGAAATGACCGGCAGCAGACATATGGACAGCCGGAGTCTTCAAAAGAAAACAAAGCATCCGGCAAAAAGGGATTTCTCAGTGGCAGGAAGATTGCTGCCTGTGCCGGCCTTGCCGTACTGTTTGGTATTGTTGCGGCTGTTTGTTTTCAGGGAGTATGTTATTTTTCCAGCAAGGTACTTGGAGTCAATATCACAGGCGGACAGCAGATTGCTTATACCACAGATAACGTGAAGTACACCGGTGCCGTATCCGGTACGGCAATTGGAACAGCAGACGTGTCCGGTATTGCACAGCAGACGATGCCTTCCATCGTTTCTATTACCAGCACCACAGAGGGTGAGGGATCTTATGATCTGTTTGGACAGTATTATCAGGGACAGGATGAGGTCAGTGCCGGTACCGGATTTATTGTGGGAAAGAATGATACAGAGCTCCTGATCGCAACGAACAATCATGTTGTTGACGGGGCAAAGGCAATTTCCGTACAGTTTATTGATGAAGAAGTATATGATGCCAAGACAAAGGGCAATGATTCATCGGCAGATCTGGCGGTGATCGCTGTGAAATTGAAGGATATGAAGAAATCCACCTTAAATTCCATCCGCATCTCTGCTTTGGGAGATTCTTCTGAGAGTAAGGTTGGTGAGATGGTAGTTGCCATTGGAAACGCTTTGGGATATGGTCAGTCTGTAACAGTGGGCTATGTCAGTGCAAAGGATAGAGAGATCACAGAGCAGAGCGAGGATGGAAGCGCGAAGAGCAGCAAGATGAAAGTCATTCAGACGGATGCTGCGATCAATCCCGGAAACAGTGGAGGACCTTTGCTGAATATGAAGGGAGAGGTGATAGGCATTAATTCTTCTAAAATTGCTGCTTCTTCCGTAGAGGGGGTAGGGTATTCTATCCCGATTTCTGAGGCAACACCGATCATTGATGAGCTGATGAACCGTGAGGTGCTTACCGATGCACAGAAGGGTTATCTTGGCATCAGCGGTAAGACAGTCACAGAGGAGGCATCAAACTTTAATATGCCGGAAGGTGTTTATGTGGCGGAGGTTTCCAAGGATGGTGCAGCGGATAAGGCGGGCATCAAGCAGGGAGATATTATCACAGCGATCAACGGTATTAAGGTTACAACCATTGAAAGCCTGAAGGAAAAAGCCAACAGCTACAAGAAGGGCACAAAGGTAAAGATTACCTTGAAACGAAGTGATAACGGCAGTTATGCCGAGAAGGAAGTGGAAGTAACCCTGCAGGGTTCCGGCTCCTTGAATGGTCTCAAGAGTGGAAATGATAATTCCGGGAGCAGTTCCAATAACAATTCGGGCAATAATGGTTCCGATAACAATTCCGATAACAATTCCGGAGATCAGGGTGATTCTCAGGACGGCTCCAATGGAAATGACAACTCCGGTGAGAGCGGCAGCGGTTCCTCCGGCTGGGAAAGTCTTTTCCCGGGATTTGGAAATTAACAGATAGATTGGGGATTGAAGCATGAAGGAAGAGACTGGCTGGGACAGATTCTGCAAACAGCGATGGTTTCAGACGATCCTGTTTGTGGCATTGTCCTTTGTGGAATATGTGATCATCGAGGCATTTCTGGATGGTGACATTGTCAGTATTGGATTAGAATATAGTATCAAAAATATCATGCTCCTGATGGGGGTGAATCTCATCATCGTGTCATTGACACGATGGTTGAGATTGACATTTCTCCTGTCAGGAGTATTTGTGCTGATATTAGGGATCGCAAATTATTTTGTAGATGCTTTCCGCGGCTATGGCATTGTATATATGGATATTTATGCCGTGAAAACGGCGGCAAATGTGGCGGGAGAATATAAATATCACGGCTCCCCGCAGCTGTGGCTTGGCCTTGCTTTGGGAATCCTTTTCCTGATATTATGCGTGGTGGTTACGCCACGCCATACCGACACAAAAAGTATCCGGAAAGCAATTGCATCGGTGGCAGGTACTGCTGCAGGTGTTGCATTTTTTGTCTGGATCAATCTGGGACAGGGATTTTTTGGTGATGTGACAAACCTGACATGGGATCACAGTATAGGTATGTCGGACTATGGATATTTACTGTATGTTACCGCAAATGCCGGTCAGGCGAAGGTGGAGAAGCCGGAGGGATATTCTCCGGAAAAGGCGGAGGAAATCCTGTCACGGTACCGGAAAGCATCCACTACCAACAGCGTATTGGCAACCCATGCCGGTTCTGCAAAGTCTCCTAACCTCATTATGATCATGAATGAGTCCTTTTCGGATCTCAGCGTACTGGGCCGTTTTGAGACGAATCAGGCATATTTACCGTTTTTTAACAGTCTGAAAAAGAATACGATCCGTGGATATGCAGACTCTTCTGTGTATGGCGGTTATACTGCCAATTCCGAGTTTGAATTTCTGACAGGCTGTACCAAGGCGTTTTTGCCGGGGAATCCATACTTGCAGTATATTAAGGATTACCTTCCAAATGTAGTTAGTAATATTAAAACGCAGGAGGGCTATGACAAAGCAGTGGCGGTTCATCCCTATAACCCCTCCGGTTATAATCGGAACAGAGTATATCCTCTTCTTCGTATGGATGAATTTCTGGATATTGATGATTTCAAGAATCCATTGCTGGTGCGCAAATATATTTCCGATGCATCCGACTACGAAATGCTGGAGTCACTATATGAAAAGAAAAAGGCAGGAAGTTCCCTTTGTCTCTTTAATGTGACTATGCAGAATCACAGTTCTTATGACGATACGGATTATACCTTTGAAAATCCGGTAAAACTAACAAGTATGACATTACAGCCGGAGGCAGAACAGTACCTTTCCCTGATCAAAATGTCAGATGATGCGTTAAAAGAGCTGATCACTTATTTTGAAAAGGTAAAGGAACCGGTGATCATTGTACTGTTTGGAGATCACCAGCCTCATCTGCCGGATTATTTTTATCAGAAGGTGATGGGAGAAATGCCGGATAATCTGTCTCAGAAGGATGCCATGAAGCGGTATCAGGTGCCGTTTATGATCTGGGCCAATTATGACATTCAGGGGGCCGAGATCCCGCAGATATCTATTAACTATCTGTCCACGCTGATGACGGAAACAGCGGGGTTGGAACTGACGGATTATCAGAAGTTTCTGTTAGATATGTATCAATATATTCCGTCCATCACAGCCAACGGCTTTTATGACCGCCGGGGAAATCTTTACAGTTGGGATGATCTGGATGAGGCGGACGATGAGATACAGAAATGGATCAAAGAGTACCGCATACTGCAGTACAACTATCTGTTTGATGGGGAACATCGGAATGATGCACATTATCAGTTAGAGGACAATAAATAACTCAAACTTCCCACACCAGAAAATAAATTGTGCCCAGACTGTTTCTGATGTGGCACGGTTTTCAATATGATTTTTGGCTTCTAAGAAGAATGCACCCGGAAGGCAATTTCCAGACACAGCTCCGGGTATTCAGGGTCTTAAAAGCCAAAAATCATATTCAATACTCCGGAACATCAGAAACAGTCTGGATATATTATAGTTCTTGGTGTGGGAAGTTTGAGTAAATAATATGAAAATAAATGGAAAGGATCAGGTTATTCATATGGGAAAAAAGGGAAATGTAGCCATTATCACCGGAGCTTCCTCCGGCATGGGCAGAGAGTTCGCAGTTCAGATCGCACAGAATTATCCAAGCATTCATGAGTTCTGGATCATTGCCAGAAGGAAGGAGCGGCTGGAGGAGCTGCAGGAGAAGCTTCTGGGACGCAGGGTGAAGATCCTTGCATTGGATCTGAGCCGTCAGGAGGGCATTGATGCTCTGAAGCGGGCACTGGAGAAGGAGCAGCCGAGGGTTCGTATCCTTGTTAATGCCGCAGGCTTTGGTATCATTGGAAAGATTGGAAAGATGAAAGAAGAGGACTGTACCGGTATGGTGGACACCAACTGCCGGGCACTCACCGCAGTGACACATATCACACTTCCTTATATGACAAAGCAGGGACAGATCATACAGATGGCATCCTCCGCAGCGTTTATGCCGCAGCCGGGCTTTGCGGTTTATGCGGCCAGCAAGTCCTATGTATTGAGTTTTTCCAGAGCATTGGGCAGAGAACTTGCGGGAAAAGGCATTACGGTAACAGCCGTATGTCCGGGACCGGTTAAGACAGAGTTTTTTGATATTGCAGAGACCTATGAGGCGGTCAAGCTGTACAAGAAGCTGACCATGGCAAGGGCGGACAAGGTGGTGTATCAGGCACTGGTGGATGCAAAGCATGGCCGCAGCGTTTCTGTGTATGGTCCGCTGATGAAGGGATTTCGTATTCTGGCGAAGTTTTTGCCGGTGGATTTTCTCATGTTGTTTGTGAAATAAAAGCGTTTGCTCCCTTGACATAAGGAGAAAAAAAGAGTATCATTTTTTATTATTTGATTTAAAGGTCAGCTATTCATTTAAAAATTTATGATCTACAAAAGCGATGACGAGGAGGAGTACATACTTTTCGGATTTGGAGAGAGGGAACGGCCGGTGAAAGTTCTTATTCTGACTGTATGGAAGTAGCCTTTGAGCAGTGGAACGAACGGGAGCATATCCTTAGTAGCATCCAACGGATTCCCACCGTTACAGGGGAACGGTATATCAGATATATCATATATCTGCGTGCCGGCAGAGTGCGGGAGACTTACCGTGGCAGATTTACAGCCGTTCGGACAGACTTCCCGAAGTTAGGTGGTAACACGGAGTATATTCGTCCTAAGTCGTGAGGCTTAGGATTTTTTAGTGTATTAGGAAAATGAGAATTTCCGGCATGAGATAGAAAGGGGCAATAAGATGATTAAAGGTACAGAATTATTTGTAAAAGCACTGAAGGCAGAAGGCGTTGACACCCTGTTTGCATATCCGGGAGGACAGGCAGTCGATCTTTTTGATGCACTGTATGATGAGCATGAGATCGAAATGATCCTTCCAAGACATGAGCAGGCATTGATCCATGCAGCGGACGGATATGCCAGATCCACAGGAAAGGTCGGTGTCTGTCTTGTAACAAGCGGTCCGGGAGCCACCAACCTTGTGACGGGTATTGCGACAGCAAACTATGACAGCGTGCCGTTAGTCTGCTTTACCGGACAGGTGCCGTTAGGGCTTATGGGAAATGATGCCTTCCAGGAGGTGGATATCGTCGGGATCACCCGCAATATCTGTAAATATGCTGTAACCGTGCGAAAGAGAGAGGATCTGGGACGGATCATCAAGGAGGCATTTTACATTGCAAGGACCGGCAGACCGGGTCCGGTTGTGGTGGATCTGCCGAAGGATATTCAGGTGGCCATGGGAGATGAGGAGTATCCGGAGGAGGTAAACATCCGTGGATACAAGCCAAACGAAAGCGTCCATGTAGGCCAGGTAAAGAAAGCGGTCTCTTTATTAAAGAAAGCGAAAAAACCATTGTTCCTTCTGGGCGGCGGTGTCAATATTTCCTGTGCCAATGAAGAAATGAAAAAGCTGGTGGAGCTTACCGGTGCGCCGGTGATCACAACGATCATGGGAAAAGGAGCCATTCCTACAAGCCACCCGCTTTATATGGGAAATATCGGTATTCACGGCAGCTATGCGGCGAACCATGCGGTGAGTGAGTGTGATGTGCTCTTCTCCATCGGTACCCGGTTTAACGACCGTATCACCGGCAAGATCAGCGAGTTTGCCAAGAATGCCAAGATCATTCATATTGATATTGATTCCGCTTCGATTTCGAAAAATATCGTTGTAGATGTTCCGATCGTAGCGGATGCAAAGCTTGCGATCGAGAAGATTCTGGAGTATGCTGCGCCGTTAAAGATTGAGCCGTGGGTAGACAGATTGAAGGGATGGAAGGAAACATATCCCATCACCATGGAGCGTTATGAGGGGCTGACTCCGGAGAAGATCATCAAATATATTGCAGAGAATTATAAACGTCCTATTGTTGCCACAGACGTAGGACAAAATCAGCTTTGGACCACACAGTTTCTGGAGCTGGAGGGCAACCGTCAGCTTCTGACCTCCGGAGGTCTTGGAACAATGGGCTACGGCTTCCCGGCTGCGATCGGAGCAAAGCTCGGTAATCCCGATGCGGATGTCTTTGCCATTTCCGGAGACGGCGGTATGCAGATGAATATTCAGGAGTTTGCGACAGCAGTTGCGCTGGAGATTCCGTTGACGCTGATCGTCCTGAATAACGGATATCTCGGAAATGTAAGACAGTGGCAGCAGATGCTCTTTGACCGGAGATATTCCTGCACCTGTCTGACCTATCGCAGAAGCTGTCAGCATAACTGCATGGATCCCAATAAAAAATGTCCGAAATACAGCCCGGATTTTGTGAAGCTGGCAGAGAGCTATGACGCATACGGCATGCGGATCACCGATGAGAAGGACATTCCAAAGGCCTTTGAATTTGCCCGTTCCCACAAGAATGCGCCGACGCTGTTAGAGTTTATCATTGAGCGGGAAGCAAATGTTGCGCCAATGGTACCGGTAGGCAATTCACTGGACAATATGATCATGGAGATTTAGAGTTACGACCCAGATGCGAATAGATATAAGATAGGAAAGGCTGAGGTGAAAATATGGAGACAAAGAAGAGAGTGATTTCTGCATACGTAGAAAATCAGATCGGTGTACTGGCAAAAGTGTCCGGATTATTTTCCGGCAAAAATTACAATCTGGATACCCTGACCGTGGGAATGACAGAGGATCCTACAATTTCAAGAATGACCATTGGGCTGACCTGCGACGATCTGACCTTTGAACAGATCATCAAGCAGTTAAACCGGAGCGTGGAGGTGATCAAGGTCCTTGATTTTACGGATATTCCGATCCGCAAGAAGGAGCTGTTATATATCAAGGTCCATAGCTGCAGTGAAAAGGACAAGCAGGAAATCTTCCGGATCGTGCAGACCTTCGGGATGGAAGTTGTAGATTATGACCGGAATACCGTGCTGGTGGAATGTGTCAAGACAGAAGCCCATAATAATGATATGATCGAGCTGTTTAAGAAAACATTTATCAACCGTGTTGAAGTAGTTCGCGGCGGCAGCGTGGCGATCGAGGCAATCTCCACCTGTGTCCGCTAAAACAGGCAGATGACCGGGGCACAACAGTACTTTGGCAGGAAGTACAGGTACTCTATCAAATTACTCGGAAAAGTGATTGACAAATCAGAAAATCGGAGTATAATATTAACAAATCGAATATTTCAAACCGTTGAAGTGGAGATAAAAATGAGGCACGCGCCTACAGAGAGCAGGGATTGCTGAGAACCTGCGGAAATGCGATTCATTAAATGGACCACTGAGGGCATGGTCAAAGGAAGGATTCTTCTGAGTATTCCATGACGTGAGGGCATACGTCAGTTGCCGGAAATATGATTGTATTTCGCTGAGAGTGTGGGAAACCATAAAGCAAGGTGGCACCGCGGTTAATAGAATTTACCGTCCTTGATTATCACAATGATTCTGTGATAGTCAGGGACTTTTTTAGTGCATAGGAAAAAGCTCGTAACGTAGAGTGAGCAAAGGCAAAACGCCGGTTTTCCTTTTTATCGCAGGCGAAAAGAAAGAGGTGGAATGATGATTACTTTAGACGAGGCAAAAAAACTGGGAGAGGGCTACAAGGTAGTTCCCATCAGCAAGGAGATCCTTTCGGATATCCGGACACCGATTGAAGTCCTTCGTATTCTGAAAGGTGTCAGCAGACACTGTTATATGCTGGAAAGCGTGGAGCATCAGGAGCGCTGGGGCAGATATACATTCTTGGGGTATGATCCGAAAATGGAGATCACCTGCATGAATGGAACGCTGACGATACGTAACGGCAGCACGAAGACAAAGACAGTGGAGCATCCGGGAGAGGGAATCAAGGAGCTTCTGGCAGAATACATCAGCCCGAAGGTAGCTGGGCTTCCAACCTTTACCGGTGGTCTGGTAGGATATTTCTCCTATGATTATGTGAAGTACAGTGAGCCGAAGCTCAATCTCGATGCAGAGGATACAGAGGGCTTTAAGGATGTGGATCTGATGTTATTTGACAAGGTGATCGCTTTCGATAATCTGCGTCAGAAGATCATCGTGATCGCCAATGCCCGCATGGAAGACATTGAAGCAGAATATACCAGATGCACCGCAGAGATTGAGGAAATCATCAAACTGATCCGGGAGGGGACACCGACACCGATCGAGCCGGGAAAGATCACCTCAGATTTCCGGGCACTTTTCTCCGAGGAAGAGTATTGTGCCATGGTAGAAAAGGCAAAGAAATATATTTACGAAGGTGATATCTTCCAGGTAGTGCTTTCCAACCGTCTGGAGGCCGATTATGAAGGAAGCCTGTTAAATACATACCGTCATCTCCGGACGATTAACCCATCGCCTTATATGTTCTATTTCAGCAGCGATGACATGGAGGTGGCAGGAGCTTCCCCAGAGACACTGGTAAAGCTGGAGGACGGGGTTTTACATACCTTCCCGTTAGCAGGAACAAAGCCGAGAGGAAAGACACAGGAAGAGGACGAAGAGCTGGAGCGTATTCTTCTTTCCGATGAAAAGGAAAGAGCCGAGCACAATATGCTGGTAGATCTGGGAAGAAACGATCTGGGGAAGGTCAGCCGGTTTGGTACGGTAAAGGTAGAGAAATACATGTCCATTGAGCGTTATTCCCATGTAATGCACATCGGCTCTACCGTGGCCGGACAGATCCGGGAGGATCGCTGCAGTCTGGATGCCGTGGATGCCGTACTTCCGGCAGGAACCCTTTCTGGTGCGCCAAAGATTCGTGCCATGGAGATCATCAATGAGCTGGAAAACAACAAACGTGGAATTTACGGCGGAGCCATTGGATACATTGATTTTACCGGTAATCTGGACACCTGTATTGCAATCCGTATCGCTTACAAGAAGAATGGCAAAGTATTTGTCCGTTCCGGTGCCGGAATAGTGGCAGACAGTGTTCCGGAAAGCGAATATAACGAGTGCTTAAATAAAGCACGAGCAGTTATGAATGCGGTAAATGAAAGTGATGAATTAGATTAAGGAGGATTAAAGCATGATTATACTAATCGATAATTACGATAGTTTCTCCTACAATCTTTATCAGTTGATAGGAGAATTGGAGCCGGATATCAAGGTGGCTAACGCACCGGAAACAGTGGTGAAGGGTGAAGACACCCAATTGAAGGTGGCTGTAGAAGAATTGCTCAGAGAAATCGACGCAAAAAAGAAATAAGAAGTCATGACACAGCCTGTAATAGGCTGGTGCGACGTAGTAATAATATGGATGGTTGCCTGCTCCAAGTGGAAGGCAGCCATTCATTTTTTTGTTGATGATTGTGCTGTGAGATTATTGGTAATGCCAGAAATGTTGCACCTTCACTCCCTAATGAGCGATTCGGGATTATGTTTTTTTGAGATGATTTGATGAACGTTTGCTATTTTTTTGTTCAATTGGCTCAAATTTTGGAAATAATGGCGTATTAGTGCGGAATGTTAAGTATATTTGTGATGTGAAATTTATAAAAAATCGGTATTGGTAATGAATAGTAGAAAATTATCTGTTTTGGTGGCTGCCTGTGTGATGATGGTGGCTGCGGTGGCTGCAAATGCGCAGCAAGTGATAAAACAAGTGTATGCAAGTTCGGCTGCGGAGGTGATGAAGCGTATGCCTACCAATGCTGTGTATGTGTATGATGATTTCACTCCTGGAACAGTGTATTTTAAGGATGGCACTCGCGCGCGTGCAAATCTCAATTATTGCTTTTTGCTCGATGAGATGCATTTCCGTGGCAATGATGGCAAGGTGGAGGCGTTGGCCAATGTCGAGAATGTTACGTTGGTGAAAATCGGTGATGATGCTTATTTCTATGCCGGCAAGTTGTCGTTTGTGCAGATGGTGGTGTATGATGACGATGTGCGTTTATGCTACAAGCGCCATACCAGTCTTGCTACCGACACTGATGCCATCGGTGCTTATGGCACTCATTCCGAAACGAGCTCAGCATCGAGAGTGCAGAGCAATTTCTATCGTCCGGGCATAACTGATTTGAATAATATCCGTGATTTGAAATATACGGTGAAAGATGAATATGTGTTGCTTGCCGGTGGCAAGATGATAACAATCCGTTCGGCGAAGGCGTATGAAAAGGCTTTCCCTAAATTGAAGAAGGATATAAAGGAATATGTGAGTAGAAATAAGTTTGATGCCAAAAATCCTGATGATGTGGTAGCGCTTATGGAATACTGCATTTCAAAGAAATGAGTTGCTGATTGGCGGATTCAGTCTGCAAAAGCTGATATAAATCAAAGGCGAATAAAAGAGAGTGGTGATTTTATCCGCCTTTGTTAATGTATGCCCTGAAATACTGAATGTTACTGAGGATTTCGTTTGATGCCGAGTTTTTCGGCAATGAATTGTCCGGTGTAGCTTTCCGGACAATGCGCTATGTCTTCTGGCGTGCCAGTGGCCACCACATTGCCTCCCTTATCGCCGCCTTCAGGCCCCATATCGATTACATAATCGGCGCATTTTATCACATCAATGTTGTGCTCGATGATGATGATGGAGTGGCCGTGCTCAATGAGTTGGTTGAACGATTTCATAAGGGTGCTGATGTCGTGGAAGTGTAGGCCAGTGGTGGGTTCGTCGAAAATGAATAGGGTTGGCACCTTGCGGTCGTCGCAGAGGTAGTAAGCCAGTTTCACGCGCTGGTTTTCTCCGCCGGAGAGCGACGATGATGATTGCCCGAGCTTGATGTAGCCAAGGCCCACGTCTTGCAGAGGTTTGAGCCGCTTCACTATTCTACGTTCGGTGGCGCCATCTTTTTCGGTAAAGAATTCTATAGCTTGGTTAACCGTCATATTCAGCACATCATAGATGTTTTTGCCACGATATTCCACTTCAAGAGCGTTTGCACTATACCGTTTGCCATGGCATGATTCGCATTCGAGGGTGATGTCGGCCATAAATTGCATTTCTATGGTGATGCTGCCTTCACCCTTGCAGTCTTCGCAGCGTCCGCCTGGGGCGTTGAAAGAGAAGTATCCGGCATTGTATCCCATTTGCTTGGCGAGTTGTTGCTCTGCAAACAGATGGCGTATTTCATCGAAAGCCTTGAGATATGTGGCAGGATTGCTGCGCGACGATTTGCCGATAGGATTTTGGTCTACATAGTCAATGCCTCCGATTTTGTCGATGTCGCCGTCTATGCTGACGAATGCACCTGGAGCATCTACGTTGATGTCGAGCCGGCGGGCCAGTGTGCGATAAAGTATCTGGTTGACAAGAGTGGATTTTCCTGAGCCGCTCACGCCCGTCACCACGGTGATCACGCCGAGCGGAAATTTCACATTGATGTCTTTGAGATTGTTTTCAGAAGCTCCTTTCACTTCTATGTATCTGTTCCACTTGCGGCGCATCGTTGGCACCGGAATGCTTAGTTCGCCCGACAGGTACCGAAGAGTGTAGCTGCGGTCGGCTTTAGCCGAGGGCGAAAATGTTCCGGCATACACCACTTCACCGCCAAGCCGTCCGGCGTCGGGACCAATGTCGATAAGGTAGTCGGCTGCGCGTATTATGTCTTCATCATGTTCCACCACCACCACGGTGTTGCCGATGTCGCGAAGCATCTTAAGCACATTCACGAGGCGGGCAGTGTCGCGTGAATGAAGCCCGATGCTCGGTTCGTCGAGAATGTAGAGGCTGCCTACCAGTGATGAGCCCAATGAAGTGGTGAGATTGATGCGTTGGCTCTCACCGCCTGACAGTGTGTTGCTCTTGCGGTTGAGTG
>JBNMJP010000004.1:0-31431 GCA_050873905.1 Jutongia sp.
GCCAACGAGAATTGCGAAGCAATTCTTGGAGGGCAAAACGCTGGTTTTGCCCTTTTTTTGAGGAGGATGGATCATGGACATATTTGATATTATCGGGCCGGTAATGGTAGGACCCAGCAGTTCCCATACTGCGGGGGCAGTGAGGATCGGTTATGTGGGACAGAAGCTTTTGGCGGAACCGGTAGTAAAGGCAAGCATTGGTTTGTACGGTTCCTTTTGGTCTACCGGGAAAGGCCATGGTACGGACCGCGCGATCGTGGCGGGGCTGATGGGCTGGGAGCCGGATGACCGTAGAATTCCGGGGAGCTTGGAGTATGCAAGAGAAGCAGGAGTGGAGATCTCCTTTTATCAGGCGGACCTGAAGGACGCCCATCCCAACACGGCGGTACTGCACATGACGGGTGCCGGAGGCCGGGAGCTGGAGGTGGTTGCCGCATCCATTGGCGGAGGCCGCATTCGTATTTGTGAGGTGGATGGATTGACGGTGAATGTGTGCGGAGAGCATCCGACATTGATCGTTCATAATCTGGATCAGCCGGGGCATGTGGCGGAGGTTACTTCCATGCTGAGCCATAAATCCGTAAATATTGCCACGCTGCAGCTTTACCGGAATGCCCGCGGCGGCAATGCGGTCATGGTGTTGGAATGCGATCAGGAGATTCCGCCGGAGTCCATCAAATGGCTGGAGCATCTGGAGGGTGTGATCAAGGTAACATATTTGAATTTGTGATTATGGAAAGGTTTGGTTAACATGTTTGAATCATTACAGCAGATGCAGGAAATATGTGAGGAAAAGAGGATTTCCTTTTGGGAGCTTGTGATGCAGGAGGAAGTTAATGAAAAGCAGAGCACCCCGGAGGAGGTCTTTGCTATGATGCAGGAGATGTATCATGCCATGGTACTGGCAGATGAAGGATATCAGCAGGAAAAATCTTCCAGTGGCATGGTCGGTGGGGCAGGGGCTTTAATGGCTGAATGGAACCGCAACGGAAAAACATTAGCTGGCCCATTTTTGGGACAGGTGATGGAACGTGCATTGAAGATGGCAGAATCCAATGCCTGTATGAAACGTATTGTGGCGGCACCGACGGCGGGCTCCTGCGGTGTTCTTCCGGCGGTTCTGATCACGTATCAGAAGGAAGAAAACTGTCCGGAGGAGGAGGTTGTGAAGGCGCTGTTTGTATCTGCCGGAATCGGTGGGATCATTGCGAGCCGCGCATCCATTGCCGGAGCCCAGGGAGGCTGTCAGGCGGAGATCGGTTCTGCCAGTGCTATGGCGGCCGGAGCTTTGACATTTCTAAGAGGAGGAAATCTGCAGCAGATCTACGAGGCTGCGGCATTGGCATTAAAGGGGCTTTTGGGACTGGTGTGTGATCCTGTGGCAGGGCTGGTGGAAGTACCCTGCGTCAAAAGAAATGTGATCGGTTCCGTCAATGCAGTGACCTCCAGTGATATGGCAATGGCTGGGATCTGTTCCTTTATCCCGGTGGATCAGGTGATCGATGCCATGGATGAGATCGGACGGAATATGCCGTGTCAGTATCGGGAGACCAGCGAGGGAGGTCTGGCAGCAACGCCGGCAGGGAAGGCGGTTACATTATAAATAATTGGAAATTGCACTATGACAGTATGGCAAAGCATGAAATGCACTTTTATACATTGACAATAGTGCAAATATTGCACTATAATAAAATACGGAAAGTGCAAATATTGCACTTTTAGAATGAAACGAGGTGCAAAAATGTGCAATTTGAAGCAATTACGAAAGAGTAAAGGGATGACGCAGAATCAAGCAGCCCAAGAAGTGGGGATTTCTCTGCGATCTTATAAATCATATGAAAATGACCCTGAGAAACAAGATACATTGAAATATAGATATATAGTAGAAAAACTTTACAAAATAAATATGATTGACGAAGAACATGGGATTCTGGATCGAGAAGATATTACATTGAAATGTTCCGAAGTGTTAAAAAAGTACGATGTAGATTTTTGCTATTTATTTGGATCATATGCAAAAAATCGGGCAAAGCCGAACAGTGATGTAGATCTGTTGATATGTTGTAATGTTCATGGATTAAAGTTTTATGGTCTGGTTGAAGAAATAAGGAATGCATTGAATAAAAAAGTAGATGTACTAAAATTTGATCAGCTAAAAGACAATTTGGAATTAACAAAAGAAGTATTAAAGGATGGGATAAAAATATATGGATAATAAAAAGGATGATTACTATTACGCACAAAAAATCAAACAGGATTTACTGTTTATTACGGTTCATATGCGAAATATATCACAGGATGAATTGAACGAAGATGAGGTACTTTTGGACTCTATGATGTTTCGAATGATACAAATATCGGAAAACGCATAAAAATTGACGGATAATTATAAGCAGATGAGAAAAGAAATTCCATGGAATTCTATATATGGTTTAAGAAACAGGATTGTACACGATTATGGAAATGTTGATCTCGGTATTATTTATGAAACATTAAAATACGATATTCCGCAGTTGCTTGAGGCACTATCAAATTAATGTAATGTCATAATGAGACATAAAGTATCATTATTTTCTCCAAATCCATTGACTTCTTATATAAACGATGTTATATTTTGGTATATAGTGGTTGTACTATGCACGAATGTATTGGAAAAATGCACGAAAGGCATATAAAAGCACCTGAAACGAATATAAAAGAAAGAAGGTATGTGAAAGGAGAAATGTGTATGAAAGGAATTTTTAAGCGACGAGGGAAGAAACTGACCGCAGTGGCGACAGCATTTGCGCTGCTGTGTACTGCCGGTGTGATTCCGGAGAACGTATTGCCGGTATCGGCAGCAGAGAATGAAACCGGTGGAATGGAGGAGCAGATTCCGGAGGAGGAACTTGCGATTGATGGGAGTAATTTTCCGGATGCGAATTTTAGAAAAGTTTTATCTAAATTTGACAGCAATGACGATGGATTTTTTTCGAAGGAAGAGCTGAGCTGCCTTACGTCGTTGGATGTGCCTGGTAATTCAGGAGTAATCCCGGAGGATGAAAAAATTGAAAGTCTGGAGGGATTGAAAAACTCATATATCTGAAAAATGTAGATGTTCGGTATCATGAGATCAGTGGAGATCTGGATTTAAGTGATTGGCCACAGTTAGAGTTTTTTTGCTGCTCAGGAAATAACATTAGTTCATTAAATCTGAGTGAGCAGACAGAATTGGAGACTCTGGCTTGTGAAAGTACATCGATTCAAACACTGGATTTAAGTAATATGCCCAAATTGAATCGTTTAATATGTGGATATACTCCGCTCAAAACAGTTGATTTCAGCAAACAAACACAGTCTGTTGAGTTGGAATGTCTGGGCTGCTGTCTCACAAGCCTCCTCTTTCCGAAAGAGCAGGATCAAAATATTTTTCCTAACTTTGACACAGGGAGACTTACAGGTATTTATGTCACCGGTGCCGGCGAGGAAGAGGATAAATCAGATAATCGTCTTGATGTGGTCAAAGGAAACGATTATGTTCTTACAGATCTTAAGGTAGGAGATACCGTGTGTTATACCTATAACTGTGCTGCAGAAGATGCGGAATCTGAAATTTTACTGGATTTCGCGATTACCATTGGCTATCCGGAGGGAACAATGCCGCCGGGGCGTCCGTATACTGATGCATTGCAGAGTGTTCCTTTTACCACACAATATTTAAAGGAACTGTCATTGCCGGAAGGATGGAAATGGTCGGATGAGTACGACGGAAACGAAGAATTGAATGATGGAAACAGTTCTTTTTATTGGGCAGAATATACGGGAAGCGATAAAGAATATTATGGAGAACATCAGCGTGCAGAAGTGGGATTTTATCGAGAAAGATGCGATCATTCGCAGGGGATGATGAAATTATATAAGGTCACCGATTCCACGATCACGGAGAACACCACATATGCAAAATGTGAGGCTGAGGAATGTGGAGACTACTTCTTAGCTCCTAAGGAGAACAGAATATTCATGTGATGCGTACAATTTTTATAGATAAAATAGATCTTTCCAAATATTCTGACTATAATCTCAAGATTACGGTTGATGGAAAGGAGCTTTCGGATGAACCGATTTCCTATGATTATAGAAAGAAGCAGTAAGACCGACGGTAGGAATTGTTAATGTGAAAACCAATGAGCCATTAATATGGAATGTTTACTTTACTTATGATTATATTAACAATGTAGAGGTAGCAGAATGGAATGAGGAAAATGCGCCGACGATCATCGTTCGGGGAATTGGTGATCATTATACCGGAGAGCTGCGGATTCCATTTACGATCAAAAAACAGAGGCAGCCGGATATTCCGAATTCAATACTGTATACTTCGTATGCTTCCAAAGTGGTAGGCGAGGTTGAACTGAGTGGCGGATGGAAATGGGCTTCCGGAGACAGTGAAAAGGCATTGTTGGATGTGGGTGAAGGACTGACAGTTACGGCTGAGTATACCGGGGATGACTGGGAACTGTATGAAAAAATCGTGCAGGAAGTAACCATTATCAGAAGAAAATGTGAGCACCCGGGAGATATGCTTGAGCTTCGAAATGAGGTGACGGGATCCACTTGCGAGAATGGATATTCGGGAGATACCTACTGTATACAGTGTGGTGAACTGGTGGACGAGGGAGAAGTAATCTATGCGCCTCATAATCTAGAGTGTGTCAATGAAAAAGCTGCAACGGAGACGGCGCCGGGAAATATTGAATATTATGTATGCCATAAATGCGGGAAATATTTTGAGGATTTATCTGCGGAACGGGAAACGACGTTGGAAAAGGTGACGATTCCTCCATGGGGAACACCGGTGCCGAGCGCGACACCGGTACCGACGCAGATAGCGGAGGAGACAGAAGCACCGGGTAACACCCCGGTACCGACGCAGACAGTGGAGGAGACAGCGGTACCGAGTCTGGCTCCGGCACCAACACCGGAACCAACTGGGAATCCAGATCCAACGAAGGCACCAACGAAAGCACCGGCGACAGCAGCCCCAACCAAGGAGCCGGTAAAGACATCAATACCGGCAAGCGCGGCACTGACGTTGATACCAACGAAAGCACCGGCGACGACAGCACCGACAAAGGAACCGGTAAAGACAGAGGTTCCGGTCACTGAAGCACCAACAGAAGCTCCGACCCAGCAGCCATCCACACCAGAGCCTGTACCGACTCCGGCAACACCGGAGACTCCGACACCGGGCCAGAGCATGGCACCGCAGCCAAGCCAGACACCGGCAGCAGATACACCGGCACCAACGCAGACGCCGAAGTGGACTCCAATGGCAACCTCAAAATTAAATCAAAAGAAGCCGGCAAAGAAAGGCAAGCTGATCATGGATTCTCGGGGTAACCGCTATAAAGTAACCAGCTCCAATGCAAAGAATCCCACAGTGACATTCTATTCTGCGAGAATTACTGCAAAAAAGGTCCAGATGTCTCGATATGTCCGGATTAACGATATCCGCTATTATATCACGGCGGTTCGGAGCAGAGCATTTGAGGGCCATAAGAAGGTGACATATATTTGGCTTGGAAGCAAGGTCAATACCATTGGGGACAGAGCTTTTCGAAATTGTAAAAAGCTGGAGAAGCTTTATATCCAATCTACCAAGCTGAAACCGGAGGACATTGGCGAGCATGTGTTTGATAATGTTCCGAGAGACTTGAAGATTTATGTTCCGAAAAAAAAGAGGGAAGAATATCGGAAGATGTTCCGGGAGAAAGGACTGGGAAAATTAATTTCGGTTAACTCCATTTAATTCCTAATATTAGATGGTTTCCCCCTATAAATGAAAAGAAGCCGTATATCAAGATTTTTCTTGATATACGGCTTCTTTGGTATAACAGTTTATAGAGGCCGGGATGCCGGTTCTGATCCTGATGAAAGGATCTTCCGGTTTACTCCTCCAGCATAGAAGTACAGTGAGGACACCGTGTTGCTTCGATGTCAACTTCACTCTTGCAGAAAGGACAAACCTTCGTTGTTGCTTTTTCTTCGGCCTCTTCCTTTTTGATAAGCTTTTCGGAAGCGGTATTCATTGCCTTGATAATGATAAAGATCACCAGAGCCATGATCAGAAAATTAAATACGGCGGTAAGGAAATTACCGTAATTTAACGTAACCTGTCCCAAAAGCTTGATGTGGTACTGATCGAAATTCATACCTCCGAACAGACCAAGGATCGGATTGATGATGTCCTTAACCAGAGATGATACAATGTTGGTAAAAGCACCACCGATAATGATACCCACAGCCATATCCATGACATTTCCACGGCTGATAAATTCTTTAAATTCTTTGATGAACCCTTTCATTGTGTTACCTGCCTTTCTCTTTTTCTGCGCAAGTGAACAAGCTCCCTTGCACAGAATTTGTGATATAAGAATTTTATCGGCAGATGCTTTCAAAGCCTTAATCCATATATTCGAAGAATGGCAGGAGATTGGAAATATACTTGTTCATCAGATCTGCGAATTCCCGGATCTGTGTCTCTGTCTGACACTCGCCGTAATCAATGGTATAGGTATATCCGTTGTGGAAATCGATATAGGTCATCATTGGGTTTAAATCTTCCATTTCGGAACGGCTGAAGCTGCCTTTCAGACGATGAATGGTAAAGAGTGGCATCCTGGCACCGCCGCGTCTGCCGACAAAGGTTACTGTGGATTCGCTGCATCCGAAATCTATATTTTTGGCATCCTTCTGTTCCTTCAGGGTGACAATGGAAGCAACGCTTTCCGGCAGTTCCACATAGCATTTGGCTGCGTTGCTGCTGAGGCGGATCCGTTTGTCGTTTGCCTCGCTCTCGTGCAGTGTGATGGTGCGACCGCCAAAGGTAACGCTTGCAATGGCTTTGGTATCGACGATCTGATGGAAACCGATGCGTTTGTAGCCTTCTTTTTTTTCGCTGCCCCAGCTTTCGGTCACAATGTCCTCATAGCGGCTGTCAATACGGCTGCCGTCAGTAAACTGGACGACCAGCCGGTCAGACTTCTCATATTTGTTCCATTCCTTTTCAGTGAAATAGGTCTTTCCCTGCTTCGTGATCTTAAAATGAGCGGTCAGGGAAAGAGGAGAAATCGTGAGATCAGTCCAAAGTCCCTGGGAATCCATAAGGGATATTTTTTTGTCTACGGTGATCCGTTCCGGCTCGGCATTGGTCTGATAATCCCATGAGAGCTTCCAGTCTCCTTCCTGAAGCGTAACAAATTTATTGTGTTCATTGCGATATCCAATGTTTTGCAGGGATAACACAATGTGGCTTCCGTTGATATTGACGTCCGCTCCTTCACGGTTTACACCGCTCACCAGCAGTGGAAATTTGGTGATGCCGTTGTCCACGGCACTGCTGGTGATGTCATCGACTGTATAATCATAGTTTGCTCCATCCTTGCCTGTAATGGAAAGGTCTGTATTCTGGAATGTTAACGTGTAAGGCACATCCTTTACACCGGAGGCGTTGATCACGGCATAAAATCCGGACTGATCTCCGATGGTCTGTGTCAGATCCAGCTTAATGCCGTTGGCTTCCGTTGATGATTCGACGTTTGTAGTAAGCTTTTCGGCAGTCTGCTGTGATTTATTGTCGTTAATCTGAAAAAAGTTTTTGATACTGTCATCCAGGCCAAAAGCTGCAAATGCAGTAGCACCGGCCATACAGACAATGCATGCGGCTGCGGCGGCAGCTAACGGCTTGTAATATTTTCTCCAAAAAGACGGATGTTTTACCACCTTAGGCTCTACTTTTGTTTCCCCCTGAATTTTCTGCATTGTCCGCTGGTGAATCCGCTGAATCTCTGCTTCCGTCAATGGTGTTTCTTCCCCCTCTATATCCGCATGATGCTGCGGCAGTTCGTTTAATAAGTCTTCTATATTTTTCATAAGGCACTCCTTTCTGGCTGCATCGAAATCCCCCGGTTCCGGCAACCCTGACAAATGGCAGTTTCAGGCGACTTCTACGCCGCATCGGATCAACTGCTGTTTCAAACGGTTTCTCCCCCGTGTTAATTTGTTTTCTACCGTTTTGGCCTTTAAGGTTAATTTGTCGGCAATTTCTTTAATAGAATGCTGATAGAAATACCGGTAAATAAAAATTTCCCGGTCCGGACTTTTCATGGAATTGATCAGCTGATACAAAACGGCATATTCTGACTGGCAGATAATCTGTTCTTCGACATTTTCCCCCGATACCAGTTCCCCTGCGGTATCAATGTCCTGTGTCGGCTGTTTCTTTGCCAGACTGCGCCGGCGGTTTAAAGCCGTGCGTCTTGCGATTCCATATAGATATTCTCTGAGACCGTGTCCTTCGATCAGTTGGATCTTGTCTTTGGCTTGCCATAATCCCACAAAGGCATCGGATACGGTTTCCTCAATATCCTCGTTACTGTACCCGGACAATATGGAGCGGCAGATGGTTTTTACTGCGGATCCGTACTGTCTTATTGCAAGTTCCATGCCAAGTGAAACGTCTTCGTTCAGGCAATCCAGCAGCTCCTGTTCTTCCATTTGTTTTTCCCCCTTTATCTTGCTCTTGAAAGATCTTTCACTTATCTATTGGTCAGGAAGCACTCAAATCACTCACATAATTTTAAAAATCAAATATAATGGTAATCGTGGCGTTTTCGGATCAGGAAGGTTACGGTGACAAATAATGTCAGCAGCTCTGCCGTGGCAACCGACAGCCAGATGCCGTTAATGCCGAAAAAGATAGGAAGTATAAATACAACTCCAAGCTGGAATACCAGCGTCCGCAGGAAGGAGATGACTGCGGAGATCAGTCCGTTATTCAGTGCCGTAAAGAAGGAGGAACCAAAGATATTAAATCCATTGATCAGGAAGGTTATACAGAACAGGCGGAAGCCCATATAGGTCATCTGAAACAGCTCCTTATCATAGCCGACGAAAATACGGGCGATCGGAGAGGCGATAAACTGTGCGGTCACGGTCAGAATAATGCCGCAAATACTTATCAGGGTGAGACTTTTGCGGAACAGATTCTTTAACTCATCATGATTTCCCGCACCGTAATGATAGCTGACGATCGGGGCACTGCCGATGGAGTAGCCGAAGAAGACCGCTGCAAATATAAAGTTGGCATACATGATCGTTCCGTAAGCAGCCACACCATTTTCTCCGGCAATCTTCATGAGCTGCAGATTATACATGGCACCGACAATAGAACTGGAAAGATTTGTCATCAGCTCGGAAGAGCCGTTGGTACAAGCCTTGAGCAGAACTTTTCCATCAAAATGTGTTTTGCCCAGATGGAGGATGGATCCCTTACGGAATACAAAGTAGAGCATCGGGAAGAAGCCGCCGATCAGCTCTCCACAGGAGGTGGCAATGGCTGCCCCGGCAATGCCCCAGCCAAACACGGCGATAAACAGGTAGTCCAGAACGATATTGGTGACCCCGGCGATAACGATCACGGCAAGTCCCAGCTTTGGTTTCTCTGCGGCCACAAAAAAGCTTTGGAAAGCATTCTGCAGCATAAAAGGGGCCAGGGTGATAAATCCCAGTCTGCCATAGATCGTGCAGTTGCGGAGAAGCTCGCCCTCGGCACCCAGAAGTTTTGCTACGGCAGGAGTCAGTGCAATACCGAGAATACTCAGGAGTACGCCCCCGAGAGCGGTAATATATACCAGCATGGAGAAATATTCGCTTGCTTTTTGTTTCTTTCCCTCGCCCAGAGTTTTTGCCACGATGGCACTTCCTCCGGTACCCATCATAAAGCCCAGAGCGGATAACGTTATAATAAACGGGGAGATCAGATTGATAGCGGCAAAGGCGGTCTTTCCTACATAATTGGATACAAAAAGTCCGTCGATCACCACATAGATCGAGGTAAAGATCATCATGATCACTGATGGATAGACAAATAATAAAAGTTTTTTAAAAGTAAAATGTTCCGATAATTGTATTTTCATGTTTATTCCTTTCTGCGGATATCCAGAAGTTCATTCCGCAATGCGATGTTATATTTTTGGTAAAGATTAAGCATCTGCTCACATTCCTCCGAGGTAAGAGCATCTAATGCCCGGTTTTCTGCTTTGATCACGGGATAGATTTTTTCCTGTATCACACGCTGTCCCTCGTCCGTGAGAAAAATCTGCATGCTTCGGCCTTTTCCGGGAACCAGCTTGATCCATCCTTCATTTTCCAGTTTTCGGATCGAAGAGTTGATGGTCTGCTTTGGTATGCAGGAGGTCTTGCAGATGTCCCGTTGGAGGCATCCGTCTCCCAGCATAAAAATACCATATAAAATGTCAAATGCACTGTCTGACAGGGAGGTGTTGAGCGCAGCCTCGTGGTAAAGGTCATCCAGCTCCTTATAGAGGTGGTTAAATTCAATCTGAGCCTTGCTCATATATGGTTTTGAGGGTGTTTTCATATGCACCATCCTTTCTAAAATAAGTCTGATTTCGTACTTGAGAATGCATTATAGTCCGATTTCGTACTTATGTCAAGAGGAAACTGTTTTCTGGATTAATTTTCCGGTAGCTTCTTTTGTGCTGTGGCAGCATAGAATGATTCATAAATTTCCCCGGATTCCCTGCGCTTTTTCCTTGCTATCTTTATAACGAAATGGTACTATTATCTTTAGATAAAATTTAAGATAAGAGGTACAGTAAAAACTATGAAAAACTCAAATGAACCAATTTACGATGCCCGTAAACTTGGAATTCCCAAGATGATGATCCTGGGAATCCAGCACATGTTTGCCATGTTTGGTGCAACGATCCTTGTGCCGATTCTTGTGGCAAGCTATTTTCAGGAGGCATGCGGTGAGCCGCTGTCCCGTGGACTGACTGTTTCTGTTACTTTGTTCTGTGCCGGATTTGGTACACTGATCTTTCATCTCTGTTCCAAATTTAAGGTGCCGGCGTTTTTAGGTTCTTCCTTTGCATTCCTCGGTGGATTTTATACCGTGGCCAATCTCAAGGATGGGATCTATGCCAATATGAATGTCAACGATAAGGTGGCATATGCCTGTGGCGGTATTGTGGTAGCCGGATTGTTATATCTTGTGGTTGCCCTGATCTTTAAGCTGGTGGGTGTCAACCGCGTGATGAAATTCCTTCCGCCTGTTGTTACGGGACCGATCATTATCTGCATCGGACTGTCTCTGGCACCATCCGCAGTAAGCAATGCTTCTACCAACTGGCTGATCGCATTTGTAGCATTGGCTGTGATCATTATTTTTAACATCTGGGGCAAGGGCATGTTCAAGATCATTCCGATCCTCATGGGTGTTCTGATCTCCTATGCATTCGCATTGATCCTGAATGCCTGCGGAGTTACAAATCCGGACGGCTCCGCCATTTTGAATTTTGCTTCCGTGTCTTCTTCAAAATGGGTTGGACTTCCACCATTCCAGATCTGTAAGTTTGATGTAACTGCAATCCTTGTTATGGCGCCGATCGCCATTGCTACCATGATGGAGCATGTGGGCGATATGTCCGCAATTTCGGCCACAGTAGGTAAGAATTATATCGAGGATCCGGGTCTTCACCGTACTCTGATGGGAGATGGTATTGCTACTGCATTTGCAGGCTTTATCGGTGGTCCTGCCAATACAACATACGGAGAGAATACCGGAGTGCTGGAGCTTTCCAAGGTATATGATCCGAGGGTGATCCGTATTGCAGCGGCACTTGCGATCGTTCTTTCTTTTATTCCGAAGTTCTCCGCCATTATTTCCACCATGCCGTCCGCGATCATCGGAGGCGTATCCTTTATGCTTTACGGTATGATCTCAGCCATCGGTGTAAGAAATGTCGTAGAAAACAGAGTGGACCTGACAAAGTCAAGAAACCTGATCATTGCAGGTGTTATCTTTGTATGTGGTCTGGGCTTTTCCGATGGTCTTACCTTCCATGTGGCAGGTACCTCCATTACACTGACTGCACTGGCTGTCGCTGCGATCGCCGGTATTCTTCTCAATGCGATCCTGCCGGGCAATGATTACAGCTTTGGTAAGCATCCGGAGGGAGACAGAAGCCGTGGCGTTTATGTGATGAACAGTGATGACGAGACAGAGGATGAGGAGTAATCCATTCGTTTATGGAACAGGTTCTATGGTAAGAATAAAACACAGGATAGTAGCTGTGTGAAATATAACTTTTAAATAAAAACTATATATGTAGAAGGGAAAAGGATACTATGATCAAATCAGATAATATTGTTATTTTTGAGCACCCGTTAATTCAGCACAAAATCTCTCTTTTGAGAGACAAGGCAACAGGAACCAATGAGTTCCGTAAGCTGGTGGATGAGATCGCCATGCTGGAAGGCTTTGAGGCACTTTCTGACCTGCCGGTAGAGGATGTGGAGATCGAGACACCGATCGAGAAATGCATGACACCGATGATCGCCGGCCGTAAGTTGGCAGTCGTACCGATCCTTCGTGCCGGACTTGGTATGGTATCCGGTATTCTGGCACTGGTTCCAAATGCGAAGGTTGGTCATATCGGAATGTATCGTGATGAGGTAACACATCAGCCACAGGAATATTACTGTAAGCTGCCGGATCCGATCGAGGAGAGACTGATCGTTGTCTGCGATCCGATGCTGGCAACCGGTGGTTCTGCTGTGGATGCCATTGACCAGATCAAAAAGCACGGTGGCAAGAACATCAAATTCATGTGTATTATCGCAGCTCCGGAGGGACTGGAAAAGCTTCATAAGGCACATCCGGATGTACAGATCTATGTGGGTCATCTGGATCGTCAGCTCAATGAGGACGCTTATATCTGTCCGGGTCTGGGAGATGCCGGAGACCGTATTTTCGGTACGAAATAATTACCCTTGCTCCTTCATCTGCCGAAGCTCCGGCAGAACCGTTGCGAGCATCACCACAAAACAGAGCGTGCCGCCGATCACATTAGAGACCGGTTCCGCAAGGAAAACTCCGTTGGTGCCCAGATGAAATGTGTAGGGCAGCAGATAGGTCAGCGGCACGACAATGATCACTTTACGAAGCAGGGAGAAGAAAATCGCCTGCTTCTTTTTATTGAGGGATTTAAAAACGGTCTGTCCCGTATATTGGAGAAGCATAAAGATAAAGGCAGCGAAATACAGCTTCATGGCGGGAACGGCATCTTTCCACAGCTCCTGATCGGAGCTGAAAATGTGGATCAGGAAACGGGGTTCCGTGAGGATAAGTCCCCACATTAGGACAGAGTAGACCAGTGCCATGATCCCCATGGTCACGGCGGCGCGGATCACGCGGTCCGGGCGGCGGGCACCGTAATTGTAGCTGATGATGGGAGAGGAACCCTCCGTGATGGCAAGGATTGGTGTCTCCACCATCTGACGGACACTGGAAATAATTGTCATCACAGAAACATACAGATCCCCACCGGTATGGGCGAGAACATTGTTACAGCAGATGGAAACAAGGCTGTTGGTAAGCTGCATCACGAAGCCGGAGGTTCCGAGGCTCACAATATTTTTGGCATATTGCAGGGAGCCGGGCAGTTCCTTCCGTTGTAACAGACGAACCTTGATCTCAGCCTTTTTCATCAGAAAATACAACACAAATCCGGCAGAAAGGCACTGTGAAATGACTGTTGCAATGGCGGCGCCTTTGATACCAAGATGAAATGCGAAGATAAAGATAGGATCTAAAATAAGATTGGCAACCGCACCGATGGTAACGGAAAGCATACCGGTGGTCGCATAGCCCTGCGCATTGATAAAAGGATTTAAGCCAGTGGCGGCCATGGATGGAAAAGTGCCAAGCAGATAGATCATCATATAAGGACAGGCGTATACCAGAGCGGCATCGGAAGCACCGAAAAGCGTCAGTAAAGGTCTGGCAAAGACAAGCCCAAGGACCATTAAAAGCACGGCACATCCACACAGCATGGTATAAGAGGTGTTCATGATCCTTCCTGCCGCCCAGTCATGCCCCATACCCCGCTGGATCGCAAAAAGCGGGGCGCCACCGCCGCCAAACAGATTGCTGAATGCAGTTATGATAATGATCACGGGGAAGCAGAGACCGACTGCACCGAGGGCGGTGCTGCCGATGCCGGGGATCCGTGCGATATAGATGCGGTCCACGATATTGTACAGCAGGCTCAGCACCTGCGCTACCAGCATGGGAACCGCTGCATTAATAATATTTCCGGTGATGGTACCGTTTTCAAAATCTATTTGTTTCATATCAATGATCAAACCTTTCCAAAGCCTGCAAATGCTAAGCTGCAGACGAACGTAATTGCAAAATAAAGTATAATCATTTTTTGACAGAAATTCAACCGATCGGAGGATTGACTTGAAAAAATGCGGAAAACTGGTAAAATGGACGTAAAGAAAATGCGGTGAGATGTAAAAATAGCAAAATAAAAAATGCGGAAATAGAAAATGGTAAGATATGGAAGGCTTATATAAAGGAATAGAACATGAATCAGATACAAAATAATAATACCAATCATGATCAAAATAAAATAGGAATATCTGACAATAGGAAGATGCTTCGGATCGTGCTTCCACTGGTCCTGGCATTGATCTCCATGCTGGTGCTTACAAGGATTTCCACGTCGAGAGATTTCCACGCAAAAACCATTGCATCACTGGATGACAAGAAGTCTACAGTGATGGAGCTGACGGCGGCATCCACTGCGGCATCAGCTGCATTAACACTTCTGCCGGGAGATACCGCAACGCCGATCGCGGAGAAGCTGGCAGACCTGAGCACGTATTTTCTGATCGTTTTGTGTGCCATTTATGTCGAGAAATATCTTGTCACGATGACAGGATATGCCGCATTTCTGATATTGATCCCTCTGGGATGTGTGCTGTACTCGGCGGGTATTGGTTTCGGACGCCATACCTGGGAGCGGATTGCCAAAAAACTGGCATTATTTGGAATCGCGATCGCACTGGTGATCCCGGTGAGCGTCAAGGTGTCTGATCTGATCGAGCATACGTATCAGTCCTCGATACAGGAGACGGTGGATGCTGCCAAGAAGGCAACGCAGGAGATCCAGAGCAGCAGTGAGGGGCAACAGGACAGCGACAGTAGTGACAGCAGTGGCGTTCTGTCCGGGATCATTTCAGGGATTAAAAATGGTGTGTCCGATATTTCGGACAAGGTGGAATCTGTTCTGAATAACTTTATTGAGGCACTGGCAGTCATGCTGGTAACCTCCTGTGTGATTCCGGTACTGGTGCTGGTATTCTTCTTTTGGCTGGCAAAAAGCATGTTGGGGACTGTGCCACGGGAGTAGTCCGGATAGATGGGGATAAAAAAACACCTTTGAGACTAATCAATCTCAAAGGTGTTTTTCTTAGGTTTATTTTGAACCTGAAAATCACTGTTATTTTTTGATGCTTTGGATGTAGCGGCCGGTTTTGCTGTAGCCGCAGGCTGCTTTGTAGCGGTATGACCGGAACCCGAGCCGGAGGATGTTGTCCGGCGCACGACAGGTTTTGCGCCGCGGCTGACGGTCAGCGTGATCCGGTTGATGGAACCGGTATTAAAAATGGTACCTGTTTTTACGGATTGTGAAATTACACGTCCTTTTTTGACCGTAGAGTGATATTTCTTCTCAACCCGGATATGTATGGAAGGATCCAGCTTATGTATTTTAGATCTGGCCGTTTTTTGGGACAGACCGGTGAGCTTTTTCATCGTCAGAACAACAGGGGCACCGGAAGCAACTGGTAATTCGGATGAAGAAGCTGCGGGGAGAGATGTTTTGTCTGAAGCTTCATCATTAGCAGAGCCGGTATCTGTTGACTGAGGGCGATAGGTACTGCCGGCAGAATTTGTATCTGATGAGGTGGCAGGATCCACCGAAACAACCCTCTGACGGAGCGGTGATCTTGTACCGGTCAAGTACAGGGTACCGCCGGTTACAAGACATAATATCAGCAGGATCAGAATACCCTTTTGCGAATGCCGGAATAAGGTTGCGAAAGAATGTTCCGGGGAGTTTGCAGCTGTCTGCTCTGGGAGTCGTTGTGCGTCTGCCGCTGCCGGCGAAAGCTCCATGACGGTTTTGCAGTTTTCCACAGACTCCGGATGCTCCAAAGCATAACTGAAATCCCGGATCGTTTTATAGCGGTCAGCGGTATGCAAAGAAAGCCCCCGTTCAATGATCGCGGCAGCCCGCGGCGATATATCCGTAAAATCGGATAGAGGCCGCAGTGTATCCTTTTGCAGCCGGTCAATGGCGGAGACGGGGGTCTGCCCTGATACGGTAAAATATATGGTGGCACAGAGGGCATAAATATCGCTCCAGGAACCCATATTGCCGGAGGAAAGATACTGCTCCGGAGGGGCATAGCCCTTTTTGAGAATGATCGTCGTCTGCCTGCGGTTATAATCGATCTGTTTCATGGTGGCTGCACCGAAATCGATCAGATGCAGCCGATTGTCCAGACCAAGGATCAGGTTATCCGGGCTGATATCCCGGTGGATCAACCCTTTTTCGTGTATTTTCTCTAGAGAATGGATCAGGGGCAGGAGAAGCTCCAGAATCTCAGGATAAGTAAAAACACCGTTGGTATGCACATATTGCTCCAGGGTCAGTCCTTCAATATATTCCATAACGATATAGGCCGTCTGGTTTTCTTCAAAAAAATCATACACAGTCACAATACCCGGAAGATCATGACATTCCTTTAAAATTTCCGCTTCCTTCAGAAAGTGGTGGTGGCCCTTCTCAAATTCCATTTTGTTTTGATCAAATGGTTGTACCACAAAAAAATCCTGCTTTTGCTCGCGCTTGGCAAGACCGGCTGGAAAATATTCTTTGACTGCGACCGACCTTCCAACGGTAATATCTGTACATTCATAAATGATTGCAAAACCGCCCTGCCCAAGAAGCTTGTCAATGCGGTAGCGGTTGTGGAGAAGATGGTTCACAGGCAGAGTATAGCCATCGTAAGTGGATGGATCCTGCATGATTACAGCCTCCTGATAAAAACTATTACTGTATATCATAATACCAGTCCTGTTTCCTCAGGTCAAATACCTTGAAAGATACTTAATTCCCAAACATGACATGTTAATTGTGTCGGACTAGCCGCTAATTATGTCATACATAAACAATTCCTTCTAAATATATGCTATATTTCATTTGTCATAGGAAATGACAGCACCATAGGAAGTATGAAAACATAGGAAGGAGCGCAAGATGAGAAAGAATAACAAGAAATTATTGTCAATCCTGCTTTCGTTGGGAATGATCAGCACCGCTGTGCTGGGACCTTGTCAGACAGACACAGCATCTGCAGCAGCAAAGATCAAGGTGAATAAGACGAAGCTTACCGTGACTGTGGGGAAGACAGCGAAGGTCAAGGTAAAGAATACCGGAAACCGGAAGCTCAAGGCAAAGGTGTCTTCTAAAAAAATCGCCGCAGTAAAGGTGGTCAAAAAAAATATAAAGATCACCGGCAAGAAGGCTGGAAATGCAAAGGTGACATTGACGGCAAAAGGGATGAAGAAATGCGTGATCAAGGTTACAGTAAAGGCTGCCGGTCAGTCGGATTCCGAGACATCAACAGCTGCACCGGGAGGTTCCTCTAATCCAAACGGTACCACCAAACCGGGCGGCAATACGAACCCCGGGACAAATACCAAACCGGGCGGCAATACGAATCCCGGTGGTTCCGCAAATCCAGGAACTACGGGAAAACCGGGAACCACAGACAAGCCGGGCACATCGACGGCTCCCGGAACATCCACAAATGATCCGGCAAAAACAGCATTGCCAAGTGAAGATCCGCAGAGCACATCCTCTGCTGTACCGGGTGATGAGCATACCATTATATATGACGGGACCAATATTGATGAGATCAAGAATGCCACAGAGATGGTGGATCTTGTCATTGCAGGTACTGTGACGAAGCTGGCATATGGAGAGTTCCGCGGCTGCGATAAAATAAGAAGTGTGAAAATATCGCAGGGGGTAACAGAGATTGGTCCAATAGCATTTCGTGAATGCAGCAATCTGGAAAGTGTTGAAATACCGGCCAGTGTTAACTCTATTTTGATGTTACATCAAGCTATTCCGTATTTACCTATTATTAAAAGGCCGGAATTTGGAGAATATGAAACAGCTTATGGACCATTTTATGGTTGTGATCGTTTAAAGAGCATTCGCGTTGCAAAAGAAAATCCGGTATATACAAGTGGAGATAACAGCAATGCGATTATTAAGAAAAAGGACAATATGCTTGTGGCCGGCTGTATGAATACCAAGATTCCATCGGATGTAACGGCGATAGGTATTGGGGCATTTGCAGGGCTGAGCTCATTGAAAGAGATTGCAGTGCCTGAGGGAGTAAAAACGATAGAGGATGCAGCCTTTGATCGGTGTGAAAATTTATCCCGGGTTACTTTGCCGGAAGGATTGTCAACAATTTCTTCAGGGGCATTTGCAATGTGCAAAAACTTGACACAGATTACCTTGCCTGACTCCCTGATAACATTGGAAGACTGTGCTTTTTATAATGCAGGCTTGACAAGTCTTACAATATCAAAAGGAGTAACGGAGCTTAAGGGAGCTTTCAAAGGGTGTAATTCACTAAAAAAAATAGAGGTGTCTGAGGAAAACCTAAAATATAACAGCCATGATGATTGCAATGCGATTATTACGACGGAGGACAGAATTTTGGTTCAGGGATGCAGTACGACAAAGATACCATCCGATGTAATCCGAATAGGAGCAGATGCTTTTGCAGGACAGAGCTCTATGAAAAATATGGAATTAACAAATAATATTTATCGTATTGAAGAGAGAGCTTTTTACGGTTGCAGCAGTTTGGAGTCGGTTACTTTAAACGGAATCAGAGAGATTGATGGAGGAGCATTTTATGGCTGCAGTAGTCTGAAAAATGTTGTTTTGCCGGAAAGGCTTCGCTCGTTATCTTATCTTGTTTTTGGTGATTGCAAAGAATTGCAGACCGTAACCATTCCTGCAAATATCGAGGAGCTTTGTTATGAAGATGAATGCTCGATGATAGATGGTCATGGAGATCCTTTTTACAATTGTGAAAATTTAAAAGCCCTTATCTGGAAAGGAAACAGTTATGAGAATTATTATGATCTGAGAATGGCTTTTAACGCAGGGACATCAACAGATCCCGATGATCCGGACAATCCATCGACACCATCACCAAGTGCAGAACCATCACCGGGAACCGGAATCGATACACCGGATCCGACCGAGTCCATGGCACCAACACCGGGAACCGGAATCGACACACCGGATCCGACCGAGTCCATGGCACCATCACCGGGAACCGGAATCGACACACCAGATCCGACCGAGTCCATGGCACCAACGCCGGGAACCGGAACTAATACACCAGATCCGGCTGAGTCCATGGCTCCATCACCGGGAATCGGAACTAATACACCAGATCCGGCTGAGTCCATGGCTCCGACACCGGGAACCGGAACCAGCACACCGGCACCGGACGGAAGTGAGACAGAATCTCCGTCTCCAACCTCAACTGCAAAGCCGGCATTGGATGATGATGATTTTAGGATTACATATACCGGGGATAATATGACTGACATTTTGAGTGCAACGGAGCCGGTCAATGTCGTTATTTCATCTGAGATAGGAGATACGATCAAGAAAAATGAATTTGCGTATTGTAATAATATTAAGAGTATAGAAATTCCAAAGAATGTATTGTACATTGAGGATGGAGCATTTCAGCAATGCAGTAATCTGGAGAAAGTAAAGTTTGCTGATGATGGTGTATGTACTATCGGTTCAAATGCGTTTGATAATTGCAGCAAACTAAAATCTGTGGATCTCCCGGAGAGTTTATACGAGATCGGTGCGTCTGCATTTGCTTTTTGCAGCAGTCTGGAAAATGTGGTATTGCCGGAAAAGCTTAAAACAATTAACAAATGTGTATTTCGAGGTTGCAGAAGTCTGACATCAGTTACCCTAAAGGAGGGGCTGGAAACCATTGGAGAAGGGGCGTTTGATAGTTGTAGTAGTTTGACAGGGATTCATATTCCTGCCAGTGTAAAGAATATTCAGATTGCAGATTCCGGCAGCAATTTTGATACTCCTTTTTCCGGTTGTGCCATGCTGTCTGAAATTACGGTAGCAGAGGATAATTCTGTCTATATGAGTAAAGGCTGTAATGCCGTTATGCAGAGATCCAACAGGACTTTGATCGTGGGATGTACAGGGACCACGATACCGGAGGGGATTAAAGTCATTGGGAGAGGTGCATTTTCAGGGTGTTATGAGATGAAAACCATGGAATTTCCGTCCTCTCTTACAACAATCGAGGATAAGGCATTTGCACAATGTCCGGGGTTAACGGCGCTTAATCTTCCGGAAGGACTGACACAGATTGGAGACAAGGCATTTTGGGCATGCTATAACCTTACAGAGTTTACCTTACCGGAGAGTCTGAAAAGTATCGGATCGCTGGCATTTTATGGTACGGGGATCACGAACTTAAAGATTCCGGCCGGTCTGGTGGATCTGTCGTCAACGGCATTTGCATCCTGCGGTAGACTGGAGAGTATAGAGGTCAGTGGAGAGAATTCCGTGTACGATAGTCGAAATGGCTGCAATGCAGTTATTACAACGGAGTCGGATACGCTGCTCCTTGGCTGCAAATCCACAATTATACCGACAGATGTGGTGGGCATTGGCCCTAATGCATTTGAGGGGGTCCAGATCGAGGAGATCACTTTGCCGGATGATTTGGAGAGTATCGGATCGGAGGCATTCCGGGATACCGGATTGAAAAAGATTACTCTTCCGGACAGTATCGAGGAAATTGGGTACGGTTTTGTAGGAAATGGAGGAGGCATTAATGTAGAGATGTCCGTGAAACTGTTGGAAAAGGAGGACATTAACTGGCGGGATGCGCTTAATCTTAATGTATCGGGACGGCCGATTGCGATCAATCCTGATTCATTAAAATATACGATTACCATTTTGCCGGGAGCCACAGAGATTAAGGAAGAAGCATTTGCTGATCTGAGCAGATTAAGCGAGGTGATTCTTCCGGAGGGAGTAGAAAGCATCGGTTCGAGAGCATTTTCAAACTGCAATGATCTTGAAAAAATTACATTGCCGGAAAGTCTGGAAAGTATCGGGGAGTCTGCATTTTCAGGATGTGGCAGTCTGGAAGAGATTTATTGGAATGATAATACATATGTTGCGGATGATTCGGGAAAAACAGCGTATGAAAATTTTCTGACAGCATATAAGGAGTATCAGGAATCAAAGAATACCACTCCGTCTCCGGAGCCAACGACAGATCCGACGGCAACACCAACGGAAACTCCGGAGGAGACTCCAACTGCAATGCCAACGGAAACCCCGGAGGAGACTCCGGCCGCAACGCCAACGGAAGAAACTCCGGAGGAGACTCCAACTGCAACCCCGACAGGTCCGGTAGAGATAACATTTACCGGAGATAACCTGTCAGAGATTAAGAATGCAGAGAAGGATGTTAATCTGGTGATCGCAGACACGGTAACCAGCATTGCAAAGAGGCAGTTTAACAGTTGTGATAAGATAAAAAGTGTAACGATACCGGCGAGTGTAGAGTCAATTGAAGAGGATGCATTTAGCTATTGTACAAATTTAACAGAGGTAACATTACAGGAAGGCCTGAAATCTATTGGTTCCGGTGCCTTTGGAGGATGTAATGGTTTAACGGACATTACGATTCCGTCCAGTGTGGAATCCGTTGGAGCAGTAGCCTTTTTGATGTGTGATCAATTGACCAGCATTACCTTATTGAATAAGGACACTTTGGTGGAATCCGATGCATTTGTGCTGTGTAATAAACTCACATCGATCACCTGGAATGGCAGTACGTATTCTTCTGTCGATGATTTCCGGGAAGCGTATGAGGCTTATCATGCCACATCAGACAATTAATAGAATAGAGAATAAACAGTAACGAGACTGGCAGATCTATAGTACATATGGATCTGCCGGTTTTGCTGTCTGAATGTAGGATTACTCAGACTTTGCACATGTAATATATAGCAGCACCCATAATATTTCTTATGTTCAGAGTGTAAATATGATTTTTTTCGGAGATCTATTGAATAACCGTGAGCAGGTGACACCAAAATTGTCTTGTCACTTACGGATTTCGAAAAGTCTAATTGCTTTGTTGTTTCGATGTTTGATGAACGTGTCTTCCCGTACGCGCCTCCGGATGGGATTCAGGTGTTTCGTGAGGCACTTGCGCTCGCCACTACTTGCATCCTGTTTTAGAGGATGCTATGTAGTGCTGCGTAGCGCATTGTAGCGAGAGCGTGCCTGTCGAAATGGCTGATCCCACCCGGGAGGCTTGGTCGTCCAGACACGTATTCATCGAAACAATGCAAAGCAAAGACTTTTCAGAAATCCTACTGATCTGCGTCAATTTTGGTGTCACAGCCTCACGGTTTTGTCATACATCCCGGGGCAAAAATCTATATTTATTTTTCTGAGACATAAGAAATATTATGGGTGCGATCGGTTACTTGGTGTGCAAAGTCTGAGCCGGATGATAATTATCGTTGGTTGACGAAGACAAAAGGATGGTGTTACAATTTATGTAAAGAAGAAAGGAACAAATGGTTTATATGAAACGAGGGAAAAGCATGATAAGACGATTCATTGCGTTGCTCTGCTGTGTGGCAGTGATCTGCAGTGGAAGTCCGATACATACCAAAGCGTCCTTTGAGGATTGCTGGAATATGAAGCTGGATTCACTGACCTTTTATATTCAGGACAAGGAAGAGACTTGTACAAAGCTGGGAAAGTATACTAAGTCCCTTAATGAGAGCCCTTATGTCATGGCGATTCCGCAGCATGTGAAATATATCGGTGGGAAAGAGTATAAAAATATTGGCATTGAGGATGATGTGTTAAAGAGCCAGACATTTTCGATGATATATGTGCAGACAGGATATGGATTTTCAGTGGGAGCCAGAGCGTTTCAATGTGTCACGGTGTACTATAAACAGGACATGGTAACCGATATGGATGTGGATTTTTACTCGGGGGATGAAAGCAGCATTGCAAGTAAGGGCGTGATCGAGATAGGAGAGAGGGCTTTTCAGGGGCTGCAGGTTCCGTGCGGTTATATGAATATTGATAAAATGAATGGTTCTATCGGTGCCTATGCGTTTGCGGATGCATACATTAAAGAAGGTCTTACGATTCAGAAAGGGCTGATCGACGAGATTGGTGCCTATGCATTTAAAGGACTGAAAGCCCCAAAATTAAAACTGCCGGGCTGCCGTAAGATTGGCGACGGAGCATTTCAGGAGACAGGGTATGCAACATATGGGATACCAGACAAAACAGAGGAGCTGGGTTCGAAGATCTGGGAAGGTTGTGAGAAACTGCAGACGATCATTCTGCCGGATACGCCCGGGACGATGAAGAAGGTGGCAGCGGATACATTTCCAGATCAGTCGGGGATCACCATAAAGGTGCCGGCCGGATATAAGGACCTGTCTGTATATCATTTTGAAAATTATTCCAATCTGCAATATGAGCTTGCACCGGAGTATACAGAAGACAGCGAGGTTTACAAACAGTTAAAGGAGCTGGGGGCAGAGGTTGCGATTGCCGAGGAGGTGGCAGAAACGCCGTCGCCGTCAGTATCACCGGAGGTAACACCGGTCCCGACAGAGAGTCCGGTAATAGGAACCGGTACGCCGGCCCCGACAGAGAGTCCGGTAATAGGAACCGGTACGCCGGCCCCGACAGAGAGTCCGGGAATAGGTACAAATACACCGGCCCCAACGGGGAACCCTGACACAGGTATGGACACACCGGTTCCGACATCGGATTCTGTGACAAGCCCCGGGGGCAGCAGGAATCCATCTGCACAGCCTTCGGCTGTCCCACCTGCGAAGGGAACACAGCTGGTGGTAAAAGGGGTGAAGTATAAAATACTTGGAAATCATAAGGTGGCCTGCATGGGAAGTGCTTCGAAGGGAAAAGCGGTAGTATCTGTTCCGGGGACAATCCGATATCAGCAGGTGTCATACCGGGTTACGCAGATTGCACCGAAGGCATTTTATAAAAATAAGAAACTGAGACAGATCAAGATAGGAAAATATGTGCTGAAAATCGGAAAGAGTGCTTTTGAACAATGTCTGTCGTTAAAGAAAGTGTCTTTTGGAAGGGATGTTACTATAATAAAGAAAAAAGCATTTTATGGAGATCGCAATATCAGAAGCCTTGATTTTAAGGGAGGCAGACTGAAAAAAGTTGAGAAAAAAGCTTTTTCGCGGGGGCGGCGGAGCAAAAAGGTGTTTGTGCCGGCCGGTGTGAAAAAGCAGAGATATTATAAATTATTACAGGGATCCATTGTGGATTAATATAGAAAAGAAGGGAGATCCGTTTGGCAGATCTCCCTTCTTTGTTAATTGTTCCATCCGAAGGTTTCATTACAAAATACGATAAAGACCAGAGTACATTTGCCCAGAGTGATCACATCGCGGTCATGTAATATGACAGAGCCGGAAAGCTTCCGGTCATTGACCGCGATATTATTTTGTTCATTGAAGGAAGTAAGAGTAAAACTGCGGTTGGCGGCATCATAGGTAATACAGGCATGATCCTCTCGTGAGATACTATTTTCATAGAGGAGAATGATATCCATTGCCGTAGAGCGGCCAATTCGGTTTTTTCCTTCGCGGATAGGGAAACTCTCCCCAATCATATTGCCTTTGATGCAGACCAGCCAGCCGGTTGTTTTTTGTAAAGAATGACTGATCTGCTGTACTGCGCCGGCATTGGGCAGAGCGGTTTCGATGTCTGCCTGCTCCCCCTGATGAACCAGGAAGGTCGGAACATGGGCGCAATGTGGGCAGGAGGGGAACTTTTCTTTATTATAATAATGTCCGTTTTCGCATCTGGTTAAGTTCATAATTCATGACACCTTTCTGTATTTTAATGATTAAGAGATAATACTGCAGAATTTGACGGCAGCAAAAATATTTTGTTATCGATGTATTCTTATGCTAATTTGTAAATCGTTTCCAGATCTCCAAAGCAGAGAGAAGTTCCCTTTTGGAAGGTATAAGGGATGCCTTTGGCCAGACGTTGCTTCTGATTTACATAAGTACCACCGCTGGAATAGTCTGTGACCTCATATTCCTGGCGGTCTGCATGATAGATCAGTTCGCAGTGCAGGCGACTGACCAGAGGCAGATTGACCTGGATATCCACCATGTTCAGATCTCTGCCGATCAGGATTTTCTGCTCCGGGCAGATGTGAATGATGGAACCAAGATATGCCCCCTGTGTACAGACAATAGCACCATAGTCTTTCTGCTTTTCGCTGACGGTGCCAAGCGTTGTGTCCTGATTCTGATGATCCAGAGATAACGCCTCCTGCAGAATTGGCTGGTAGCGGCGGCTGACAGGAATTTCCCGGTTTTGTATCTTGACATGTGACAGAGTGGAATCGACCACATGATGCAGAGAGATCAGAAAACTTTGGTGGCACCGCAGAAAACCGTCGTTTTTCAGGAGATCTTCCAGTTCGCTGAGCTTCTGGTAACAGATATAATCCTGTTTCATTGTATGTACGATCACCTTATGACGGTTGCTTTCAATATACAGAATGGAGTGGATCGGAATGTTGTGCTTTGCTCCGCCACTTATGATCGACAGAAAACGTGGTGATACATTGAGCTCCTTGAGGTAACGCTGCAGTTCCACGGAGATATCCGTTTCCGATACCGGTTTGAGCAGATAGGCGAATGTATGGTAATGATAGGATTCATATACATAATCTTTGGAAGAGGTAATAAAGATAATATCTGTGTTTACCTCGTGTTCAAATATATAACGTACCGTATTCAGACCTTCGCCGATCATAATATCCATAAAGAGAAGCTGGCAGTCGAACTTCTGTGTTTCAATTGCTTCAATGATCTCATCGCTGGTATGAAAAATCTGTGTTGTCCATTCGTCAATAGGAAAGAGAATATTACCAATGGTTTCATGGAGTTTATTGGTAAATATTACATCTTCATCGCAAATTCCAATCTTTATCATTTTAGTCATCCTTTATCCCCTGTTTAGTTATATTTAGTATATCACAAATTTGTAACGCAAGGGAGCTTATTCACTTGCGCAAATTCTGTGGGAAGACATACCCCAACAACAATATATTATAATATGTTATGAAAAGAAAATGTTTGTTAAAAGTGTTGGAATACACGCTAATAATGCCATCTATCATTTTTTTACTGCTTTTGAATTACAGTGTATGCCAATTCGTATGAAATGCTGTCTTGACCTTATAACGATTATAAGGTTTAATATTTATGGGATAAAATCAGTGATAAAGTGAATGAAAACATAAGAGAATTGTCCTGCCGGCCAATGGCAAAAACATGAAATGCCGGCAGCAGATAGAAAGGTACGGTTACAGATATGGAACAGGATTTGACGACAGGAAATATTGGAAAGACGATCGCATATTTTGCATTGCCATATCTTTTGTCATATTTTCTGCAGACGTTATACGGAATGGCGGATCTGTTTATTATAGGTCAGTTTGGGGGAGTGGACGGTATTACGGCAGTCTCCAACGGCGGTCAGGTTATGCATATGCTGACTGTGATCATCGTGGGACTTGCCATGGGAACTACGGTAACCATAGGAAAGTCCGTGGGGGCAGGAAAGCTGGAGGACGCATCGGAGTCTATTGGCAACACAGTGACATTTTTTATGGGATTATCTGTTGTGCTTATGGCTGTGCTGATCTTTTTGGTAAAACCGATCGTGACGCTGATCGGGATTCCTGCGGAGGCGGCAGCCGGGACGAGGCAATATCTTCTGGTATGTTTTATCGGCATTCCGTTTATTACGGCATACAATATTATCAGTGCGATCTTCCGGGGACTTGGTGATTCCAAAAGCCCGATGTATTTCATTGCGATCGCATGTGTCGCAAATATTCTGTTAGATTATCTGTTTATCGGATACTTTGGAATGGGTCCTGTGGGTGCTGCACTTGGAACCACACTGGCGCAGACTTTCAGTGTCGTAATGGCACTGGTCGCAATACGCCGGAAGCAGACAGGGATTCATCTGACCGGGCGGCAGTTTAAGATCAAAGGAGACGTTCTGGGACAGATTTTGAAAATCGGTATTCCGGTGGCGGTGCAGGATGGATGTATCCAGATTGCATTTATTGTGATCAGTGTGATCGCAAATCACAGGGGATTAAATGACGCGGCGGCAGTAGGTGTTGTGGAGAAAATGATAGGAATGATATTTATCGTTCCATCCTCTATGCTGGCAACGGTATCGGCATTGTCAGCGCAGAATATTGGAGCGGGAAAGCACGACCGGGTACAGAAGATCCTGCGGTACGCGCTTATGACCACAACGGTCTATGGTGTTGTGATGGTGGCTTTGGTGGAGCTGTTTTCCTGTCAGGTGGTCGGGGCGTTTACCGCAGATGCGGCAGTGATCCTGTTGGGAAGCCAGTATATCAGCTCTTATATTATTGATACGGTTTTTGCGGGGATTCACTTTTGTTTTACCGGATACTTCTGTGCGTATGGCAAGTCGTATCTTGGGTTTATTCATAATATTTTATCAATCCTGTTGATGAGGATTCCGGGCTCCTATCTGGCATCCAAGCTGTATCCGGATACACTGTTACCTATGGGCTTTGCCGCACCGGCAGGTTCATTGCTGTCCATTGTGATTTGTCTGATCGCCTATGCATGGATGAGAAAAGGAATGAGGGAGAATGGACAAAAAGAAAATTTTATGTTTCAGAAAGGATGAGAGATATGAGAGCTTATGGACGTTTTATGAAAAACACAGCGGCATTGCTTCTGCTTCTGGCATTGCTGTCGCTTTTGCTGCCCTTCTGCCGTTTTCAGGCAGGGGGACAGGATATGACATTGTCCGGCGTGGAGGTGCTGACTGCCGGAGGAAAGGCAGGGTATATTTACCTGCAGCAGGGTGGCGTGCCGGACGATTTTGTGCTGAAGGCACCGTTTACATGGGGAGATGTGAAGGAAGGCATACATTATGCAGATCAGACCGGCAATTCCAATCTGCTGGTGGCAGCGGGAGTGGCGGTTTGTCTGCCGGTAATACTCTGTTTTCTTTCCATGTGCATGCTGTTTCTGGCGGAAGGGAAAAAGACCATGGTGCTGCCAACGATATTTACGGCGGCGGTCACCGCAGGGCTTTTGGTGGTTCTCGTTGGATTTACAGCGCTTCACCCGTTTCTGCTGGCAGGTGTTTATTTGTTTGCGATGTTTCATATCATGGCGTTGATATTGATCCTGTTTGGCTGGACATTGGGAGGATATCGTGAGCCGAAGCAAAAGAAGCGGGGCCAAGATGGGGCAGACCGGGAGGAGAACGAGGATCGTGACCGGAGAAAGAATCGTGACCGTGGGCACGGCAGACACAAGAAATCTAAGAGGAAAAAGAAACATCGTTCATCCAAAGATTCCAAAAAGAAGGATGATAAGAAAGATAAAAATAACGAAAAAAATAGAAAGAAGGATGCAGATCAAGGCGAAAAGGATGCTGATGATCAGAAGCAGGGAGATCAGGAGAGCAAAAATAAAAGGATTCCTGCGGCAGGAAGTGTCGGGGATGGAAACGGTCTTTACAGTGGATTCTCGAGGAATTTATCGGAGGGAAAATCTTCTACCGTAATGATCGGCACGACGCCGGAAGCAATGAGAGGAATCGAGACGGGAAGTCTGAAGGCTGCAGGCCATATTGCGGATCACAACTGCCAGATCATTTATCATCCGGAGGATGGAAGCTATACCGTGGCAAGCCATGCAGCCGAGAATATCCGGTTACGACAGGGTGGCAGAATATTAAAGCAGCTTCAAAATGGAGAACGTGTACGGGTTTCGGGACAGACCAGGCTGGAAGTGGGAAAGGAACATTTCCTGTGGTTAAAATAAAAGATATATGATAGAATGTGTGCGAGGACAAAAGAGATGCCGTCTATAGGAGGTAAAAAGGAAAATGATGAAGAAGCACACAGGAATCATATACGGATTATTACTCATCGCGGTCTTTCTGGCAGGAAGCATGGTGCATACAACCACGGCAATGGCAGAAGAGACCGGGGTGACATATACTTATGAAAATGGAATTCTGACTTTTCAGGGAAGTGGAACCATTGAAAAGCAGGTGAATGGTGAGGAAAATTCATGGAGATCCTATAAGGATACTGCCACAAAGCTGGTGGTAGAGGTGGGGATCACGGAAATCGGGGACAGTGCGTTTTCCGGTTTTACAAAGCTTCAGGAAATATCTCTTCCCAAAGGATTAAAGCTGCTTGGGGACAACTGCTTTGAAAAGTGCAGCAGTTTGACGAGTGTATCTATTCCGCGCAGAGTGACGACGTGGAGAGACTATTGTTTTAAGGACTGTACCTCATTGACCAGTGTGTCCATAGGACGGGCATTGCAGGACGATACGGTTGAAGTAGGGGAAAATCCATTTCTGGGGGATAAGGCACTGGAGAATATCACCGTCGAAGAGGGACATCCATATCTTTCTGTGCAGGATCATGCACTGATTTATCAGAGCAAATATGGCTGGAATACTTTGGTGGCTTATCCGGAAGGACTTACAGATACCGCCTATTGCATTCCGGAGGGCGTCGATACGGTAGGAGACAGAGCGTTTGCAGAAAATCAGAGCCTGCAGAGGCTGTCGATGAAATCTTCTGTAACCCGCATTGAGGGTAAGGCATTTTGGGATATGACTTCCTTAAAGGAAATTCGTTTTTCGGATAATATTACTTCTATTGACTGGAATGAATATACGAGTGATGGTTTTGTGGGAGCGCTGTATGGCTGTGAAAATGTAGAACAGATTGTCCTGCCAAGACATTTACGGAGTCTGGGAGGCGTTGCGTTTGGAACCTGTGGGAAGCTGAAAGAGCTTGTGCTTCCGGCGAGCCTTAAGGAGTTTAACACCGGTGCGGTGTATGGCTGCAACAATTTGGAAAAGATTACGGCACTCAACAAGGATATGAAGATTACAGGAGAGGATTCGGACATTTCTATCCGGACGAAGTTTTGTGGATATGCGGGAAGTGCTTTTGCTCAGTTTGCAGATCAATATGATTATGATTTTGAGGAAATAACGATGCATTCCGTGCTGGTGGATTCCTATGTATTGGATCGGGCAGATGTATTGGTGGATGGCAGTATGGTCGAAAAATCGGACACCATATATATGGGAAATCAGGTGGAAATTCGCTGCAAGACCGGCGAAAGCTGTGATGCAGTCCGTTGGAATGATACATTGATCTATCTGCAAAATGGGACATATACCGGAATGCTGACCGGGGATGTAAGCATGGATGACTGTTATGAACTGCAGGAAATTCATAACGGAGCGGAGTTTATCGCTGCGGTAAAGCAGGATACGGCTCACAGGGTGTTGAAGCTTGTTTCGGATATTGCCATAACCGACTGGGGCGAAAATGGGACAGAGGCGGTGACAGATTTTACCGGGGCATTGGACGGAGCCGGACATAAAATATATCTGCGGCAGTTCCGAACCATTACAGCATCTGCCCGAGAGAAAGATACCCAGTATCTAAGTACCTTTGGTAATAACAGAGGAATTATTAAAAATATAGTATTTTCGGTGGATTACCGACAGAAAGAGGGAAACGTGGAACTGCCTCTTGCAATCCTGTGCGGGAATAATTACGGAGTTATCAGTGACTGTCAGGTAACTGGAACCTGCCTTTATACCAATGGGTCTGACGATTCCTGTATTTATGGTCTGACGAAATGTAATTATTATATGCTTTGGAATGACACCATGAGTGCATGGCTTTCTACGGGAAGTAAGAAATTGGGAACCGTCTGCGGCATTACCGGCAGAAATACATTTCTGGGAAGTATGGTCAATGTCAATATGACAGGTATATTGATCGCACGGACTGTTTATGGTGTGGGTCAGGAGAATGGCGGTGAATATTGCGGAGACAGTATCAGCAACGGAAAAGATGTGGAGATCGCTCAGTGTGGCGTGTCGGGCAGTCTGTATGGTCAGGAGGTCACAGAATTTTTTGGCGCAAATAATTCTGATACAGACTTTTCAGAGGAAGAAATCAAGTTTTCCGGGGAGAAAAATCCGCAGACGACACCACCGGAGCCGTCCCCGGAGGTGACGCTGCCGCCGGAAGCCACGGAAACAATACCGCCGGCAGCATCCCAGAGTCCGGGGGTACCGGTAAGTCCGCAACCAGGAGCGTCCGAAAAGCCGGAGACTTCCGCAAGTCCGGAGATATCTGCAAGTCCGACAGCGTCGGCCAGTGTAAGCCCGGAGATATCCGCAAGTCCGACAGCGTCGGCCAGTGTAAGCCCGGAGATATCCGCAAGTCCGACAGCGTCGGCCAGTGTAAGCC